>DATBGR010000142.1:0-7893 GCA_036557905.1 Nitrososphaeraceae archaeon
GAGTCCTTTTTGCGCCAATATGTAGAACCAGAATGTCCTATAAAATATTCAGAGTAATCAGAATATCCAAGATCAGATATAGTAGTTTTTACAAATCGTCTAAAAGAATGTAATGTTATCTGCCTACGCCTTTCGTTGCCATCTTCTCTTGCACCCTTACCGATACGATCTACTGTCATTTGAAAAGATTTAACCAAGTCGTTATAGAGCCACAAATAATTCGGCCTGTCGACATCTTGGTAAACAGCAAAAACTAAATCAGTATTATTAACAGTCGGAGTTCTGTATTCTGAAATAGTTTTTCCATCTTGTCTATCTTTGTAACAAACTCTCCTTGTTCGATATTTGTAGTCCATCCATGTTTTCAATTGATGGACTAATTCGTCTGTTAGAAAAATGGTTCTATCTGATCTAGTCTTCGTATATTCACCTCTTATAAATAATCTTGAAGGATTCGAATCAAAATCAAAATCTTTTATACGTATTGACAGAGCTTCCCCTGCACGCATTCCACTGGCTGCTAACAGCATGATAAAAGTTTTTAGTCGAATATCAGATGCAGCATTTAATATCTCTATGATATCTTCTTTAGATATCGCTTCTTTATTTCTTCTTACTATCCGTGGTAATTTTACTTTTAGTTTGAATCGACGTGGACTAACATCTATATCGTGATATTCAAGAAAGTTTTTTATTGTTACAATTCTCTGCTTCAATGTAATTGTTGAAATCCCGTTTTGACTCAAATATCTAGCATACGCATTCAGAAGTGAATAGACATCCTCTTTATTTTTCTTGATCTTTGAAATCAAATCCGCTAAACCCAGTGGGTATTTAGCCTCAACGAATTTCTTGAAAATATTAAGCCTTGCGTGATATTCCTTTGCAGTTAACTTGTTCATCATGCTTACATTTGTGATATATTCGGAGATTAGATGTTCTGAATTCAAATACGGTTAATTCAAGCCCTCATTCTTATATTTGTTTTGTATTTACAGTATGATATTCACCACCAATAAGACTATCTATGCCATTGCCTAATATTACGATGTCTTGAACGTCCACTAAATTCTGTTAGCGCAAAAATTTGTTAGTTCGTCTTATAATATAGTAATAAAGCTCTTCCAAAGCTGCTTGATATTCTATACGAAAAATTTAGACGATGAACTGCCAAAGATCAGAGATCAATACCTTTCATATGATGACCTCATTTTCATAATTTGCAAATTCGAAAGTTTATCTTCGAAAAAATTTCAAATAAGAACCAATTCGCATATTGTTGGCATTCTTGCTTTTATAAACAACATGGTGCGCCCATCATTCTTCATATGGATGTCTACTGTCATCTTGTTTAATTGCATCTATTAGTTAAAGCTGTTTAGAGAAATCGATGATAATAGAATCGCAGCTTTAGATTCACTCACTTACATTTTCTAAACTAATTAGAATAATGTGTGACATGTCTAACATTCATTCTGTTTAATTGTGGATCTATTGGGAATCAGTTATTTACCTCATGCAGAATTAATTCTGAGCCAATTTTAATGATCTTCCTTAGGCATTCTATTAATATATAAACATCATTTAATATAATTCTAGGTGATGTTTTGGGCTTTGGTACATGACAAGAGTTGGATCACAAAAAGCGGAAGTCTTTTATTGACTGATTTGTGCAGTATTAAAGGTTCACGCATGAGATCGGTACGAAGCATAAAAAAAGATTGTCGATTTCAAGAAATCCTCTTTGTCCTGTAGGTATATGAAGACGATGGACTGCTATTTAGTGATGATTTTATTTAGCAATGTAGTATCCTTAAACCTGGAATAATCTCGAATCACTTACCAATATAACCACAATTCCGGGCAAAGTACCGCTATATGGCTAATTATCAATTTGTAACAGCTGACAAAATATTATATTTAGGTATAGAAGAATTGTCAGATTTAACATGTCATAAAATTGCTCCGAATACAGATAAGCGATACATTGGATTACATACTATTACATAGATGGAAAGGAAATTGATCAATTTAATTATTATTGTACTCGTTATATCTGTATTATGGTTATCAGTTTTAACAATAGAGATTGACAAAGATAGTAATGCATTAGCAAAAAAATACAAAAAAACTGAGAATATAGTTCAGCTTAATGACTGCGGGAATCATCTGTTACCAATAAATATAACGTGTACAAACTACAATTCAAATCCAGAAGGGCATGAAAACTATAATAACATAGGTACAAGTAATACCTCTCCTCTACCTTTTCCTTAATGACAAATGCCTGCACTATGCTCGCTCGAAACACCACATTAACAAGATGCGAACTTTAATAATTCATTCATGTAAATCTCTTATGCCAAATTTAGCAATAAGCGATGTTAAATATATCAACTAGGATATCATTTTCTGAAAACCTGGATTAGTTATTCATTGGCACTGAATCCGTCTCCTCATGATGTGAGGATTTGTAGAATTTTCTTGATGAATTCTGGGCATGCATGAAATCTTGTATAACGTAAAATCCTGTTAATTTGGCCATAAATTCATTTGATGCATAATTAATTACATCTGGTTAAAAGATTAATATATTTATTGAAGAGAGTATTGGCTTGATTTTCCCTCTCAATCGATTCCCATTATTTTGTACCTTGCTAATATTGTTAAATCGTCTGCATTAGGATAAAAAAAGACACCTTTCGATACTAATTCACATTATGCGCCAACATTTGCCTCAAAACGATTAGTGTTATAGCATGCAATTAGATCCGATATCTAAACCAATCAATAATTATAGTGCTGCTACAGTAGTTATCTGGGTTATACTATGTCCATATCTCGATATCAGATTATACTAATAAATCAAGAAGTTGAAATTAGCTACTTGTAGCTCATCTAGCAAATATTATAGTATTGCCCTGTCGTTAACCGGTAAAGAGTGTTCATTCTTGATGCCAGAGAGCAAAATCTCGATAAATCGAATATTTGAACATATTCGAGATAGAGAACTATGAAGATAACATAAGATTTACAAAGATGAAGACGGACCATTGCCTACATCTATATTGTGAAATCACAATAGTACATATATCATAATCCATATTTTCAACATCGTTTCTGAATTACAGTAATGTATAATATATCTAATAGATACATTTCTTTTGAAAATTTATATGAATTGGCAATTGAAGTTGATTCTGTGTTTAGTGAACTAGCAAATTTTAGGTGCATAAGATATCAATCAAGCTAAAATAATCGAATATTTCTTTAGAACAAATTTTCATGCTACCTTAGTTCAAAAACTCGTAGCATCCCAACAAATAGACTAATGCGCCACTTCATATAGATCGGCCTATCTTGCTTATTAGTAGAGATGATGGCTAGTTCTTTTCAGTTTCGTTAGTCATGTATTTATCATTATCAGTACAATATTTTCTTTAATAACTTCTTGTAACAATTAATCATATATCAATCAATTATATGTAGACTAACTTCTAATAATTGTGATCAGGATTGCTGGATGGTACTATTATATCAACGATCCTGTTTCACTTCCTAGATCTTTTTGGGACTTTCATATTTGCAATTACTGGCGGTCTGAAAGCTATTGAACATAAACTAGATATAGTAGGAGTTATTGTGCTATCTGGCACTGCAGGGCTAGCTGGAGGAATTATTAGAGATGTAGTATTGGGGCGTATGCCGCCATCCGTTATAATGGACCCATCATATATAATAATAACATCAATTGCAGGGATCAGTATTCTCTTACTATATCATTTTTTAAAAAATCTCATGAAACTATTTCTGACTTTTGACGCATTTGGGTCTAGGAATATTTAGTTTACTAGGTGCCAACAATGCCTATAGCATGTTTGGTCTCAACTTGACCATTATTATGTTCTCTGGAATTATAACAGCAGTTGGCTGTGGCATATTGCGCGACATATTTGTAAACGAAATCCCTTTGGTATTCAGGAAGGAACTATATGTATCTCTGAGTTTTGCAGGTATTCTCTTATTCTTTATTATGCTTTATTTAAAAATGAGTATAATATTTTCGACCACGTTGGGAATCATCTTTATAACCTCTAGTCGCATAGCCGCGATCAAATATAACTGGAATCTCCCAACGCGAATTTTTGGAAATACAAACTGATTGGTAGAATGCATATCGACAGCTAATCTAATCCAGTTAAATGGAATATCCTATTATAGAAAGATCCTATATGAACAAATGTATCTGAATCCGAATCTAGTATTACCGTTTTGAAGTGTGGCATAAAAATGTGTAGAATCAACTAAAATTTGGCGCATATATTTTGAAACGGTTTTATGACTACTTAACATGATGCATAGTAATAGATTTATACTAACGTGTTGGAACTCTACAAATAATATAAGAAAGATAGAAATATCAAATATCTTAGCAAATCCTTTATAAGGAATTGCAATAATTATATATTATCTCGTAGTCGACAATGATGTAGTTAGGGAGAGATTAGAGAATGATCTAGTATATGGACTTGTTTGCCAAGTCCAATTATAAATGAATGATTCTAATTGGTTGAGATGTGGAATGTGTGTCGATACTAATTAACTTATTACCTATTTGTCAATTCTAGTTACGAATAACTTTAAATTGGTAATATTCACAGCAAGTGTTGTATGCCAGTAGGAATTGACGACCTGGCTATCTATATTCCAAAGCTTTACATATACTACAAGGATTTTGCTAAAGCCAGAGGTATTGACCCACAGAAGTTAGAGTACGGTATTGGAATAAAAAAGATGGCTTTGGTAGATACCAATCAGGATCCAGCATGCATGGCCGCTAATGCCTGTTTAAAATTAATGGAGAGAAATCACCTGCATCCTGAAGACATAGGTCGAATGTATATTGCTACTGAGTCTGGATTAGATGAGTCTAAGGCTATGAACTCTTTTGTTATAGGGATGCTAGAACAGGTTTACGGGGAGGACACTTTTGAGCACGCAGGTGGAATTGAATGCAAATTTGCATGCGTTAGTGGATCATATGCTATTTATGATAACGCAAATTGGATAAGAGCTGATGAAAACAACGGTAAGGCCGCTATTGTAATTGTAAGTGACATAGCAAAATATGATATCGGGTCTGCTGGAGAGTACACGCAAGGTGCAGGAGCAATTGCAATTCTCTTAAAGAATAATCCTAGATTGCTAAGCTTTGATCAAAAGGTTACATCTACTATCATAAAGAATGAGTATGACTTTTACAGACCATTTGGAAAAGAAACGCCTCTTGTAAATGGAAATTATTCAAATTTGCTTTATTTGATCCAAGTACGAAAGGCTTTTGATGGTTATAAGGAGAAGGCGATCAAAACCGGCTTAATTTCTCTTAAAGATGGAGAGTCTATTACAGACCATATAGATTACTTCAGCGTACATCTTCCATATAGGAAAATGGGCGAGAAGGCGTTGGCATATCTACTACGACACGAATGGCGAAACCTCCCTCGCTGGAGACAGGTTATACGAGAACTGGGTATGGAGGAGCCCTTGCCCAAAGATCCTAGAGGTACGATAGAATCAATTCTGGCTGACGTCGAATTTATGAAATCTGATGACAAATTTAGACGCGCATTCATGCAAACCTCATTCTATAATGAGGTATATGAAAAGAAAATGGCTAGTTCGTTAGAAGCTTCTGCCATAATTGGAAACTTGTATACTGCATCGATGTATTTGGGATTTAGAAGCCTACTTGAATTCGAATACAAGAAAGGTGTTGAACTAGAAGGTAAGAGAGTTGGCTTCGGGTCATATGGGAGCGGAAGCAGTGCAATGGTATTTAGTGGTACAATACAACCAGGTTATAAAGAAGTTGTGAAAGAAATGAATTTGGAAGAAGAAATTGGAGTTCGTACTAAACTTTCTATGGAGGAGTATGAGAAACTCCACGACGGTCGAATATTAACATTAAATGAATCAATTCTTCATAATCGTCGAGAGTTTGTACTTATAAAAGTTGGAGGTATTACTGCAGACAAAGCAGGATTCAGAGAGTATGTCTACGCAAACTAGGCTGTGGTGAAATTTTCATTACTGAAAGTCGTTTCTAAATTTCTGCGTTGGTTATAATATTGTTTTTGTTTTGTGCAATTGTTGAAACAAATGGCTCATTCAAGTCGAGCATAATCTCTCCGTAGTCAATCGCAGACTTGAATTAAAATTTATCACATGGGTAAAAACCTTGCCGTTTGCAATTTCACATGGGATTAGTTGTTCCGTCAGGAATTGGATCATTTAGATCCTTAAATCAATTCAAAGCAAAGATGCAATAGAATAGACATCTTTTGCTTTTACTGATGTACAGAAAGTTCGCTGATATGTGGCAGTTTGTTTGCTATCGAAGTTGCCAAACAAATACATTCGATAATGTATTGGTACAAGCGAAGGCTTCCGAATTAAACATACAATGGACCAATCACATATGTTGATTCAGTCCGCTCGACTTCAGCCGGTCTACATATGCTCACGATGATGACTATATGTTTCTAGCAAGCTTTACAAAGTATGTGCAGAAAATTTGTAGAATATTAGAATCATCCTGATCAAACTCGTGAAGAATCTGCTTTCGATTAAATATCAAACAATTTTGACATCTACAGTTTTGTTCAGCTATGTAATAGATCACGGAGAGACTCATGTTAGATGATATTTAATTTATCCGCACATCTTTTATGATAGTATTTCTTATGAACTCGTCCTGAGCTGATGATTGTATCCTTTCTATCAAATTTCATACCGCAATGGCGACACAGACCATTTTGTTTAAGTACAATGTATCTCTCAACATCCACATATTTTGTTAACAGACTAGGCATAATTAGGCAAACCTATACTAGAACTAATCTTATTTAAGATGTTTCCTCTGCATAATCAGGGTTAGATGACATCTATCTAGAGATTCATTTTATACTTGCATTTTATTGTACGTAGTTAACTCGATATGGCCAGGATATTCTACCAGAATAAAAAATTAAATATAAATTTCCTTGTCTTGCATAAATCATTCCCTTGGTTAATGTTTAGTTGATCGAACACAACTATTGGGTCAAAACTTTGTCATTTAGATCACAAATCTGAGTACATCTCTCCTATACAAGTCGTCTTTTATGACAGATAGGTCTGAGACTTCTTTGTCGGATTTTAGCTGCATTTATCGATTGTCTTCTATTATTCCTCGTTATCTATTTTGATAGTCATCTTGTGAAATGTTTAATTTCTTGCTCATTCTGTTGCACCTTATAATCTAGCTGTTTGTCTGCAGAAATAGGCAACATGAAGTAGAATGTAGCCCCCCTACTATTCCTATTATTTTCAGCCCAAATTTTACCACCATGAGCCTGAATGATATTTTTGCAGATATATAATCCCAGTCCAGTTCCCGAATATGAACTGCTTACGAACTTGGAGAACATATTAGGAAATATTGCTGGATTAATTCCCTCTCCGTAATCTTTTATACTAACGACTATGGTCTGGTTCCCTGCTTCTAGGAAGTTTTTCTCTACGATTATGGATATTCTTGCCTCATGTTCTTTTTCGCTAAATTTTAATGCATTACTAAGTAAATTCGACATAACCTGTGCCAGTCTATTTTTATCTGCTTCTATAATAATGTCATCATCCTTATGTTTCAGTTCATAAGATATTTTCACATCACTAGGAAATTGTCGGTCTCTCTCGCCTCTGATATTCCTATGACGTATCTTACTAGTATATTCTTTGAGGACCTCTGCTATTATAATATTGAGATTTATAGGTTCCTTGTTTAGCTTTAGTGATTTACTCTCAATCTTTGTTACGTCTAACACATTATCTGTAAGACGCTTTAGTCTT
>DATBGR010000143.1:0-1546 GCA_036557905.1 Nitrososphaeraceae archaeon
AAGCCGCCGCAGTCATAAGTTTTGTTCCTCCTGTTATATTGATTATAAAGTCTCTTTTTGTTAACGAAGCATTTTGTTTTTTTTCATTGTAAATTATTCTCAGGATTGCTTTGATGATCTGATCCATGTCAAAAGCATCCATCTTAACTAGTACGGTCGAAATTCGGTATCGATTTTCAATTGTAATTTTTAATTTTTTAGCCTCTTGCTCATAATTAAAATCAGTCTCGTCTTTCGTATGCATAATATACAGTTTATTCGGTAATGATTTTTCTAACCCCCTTTCTACTACTTCAATTTTTTTGCCAACCAAGGCTAATTCGATCAATTAAACAATAATAATTTGTACAATACAAATAAAAGAATATCGATTATATTATTCAAATATAATTATGAGTAGTGTTCAACAAACGAGCAACACCGCAGAAGCAGAACAAATCGACGTACCGGAAGGGATTATTAGCTTTTTACAAAGACGGAATGGAATAATCATTCCATCTGTCAAGAGCAGGTATTGGGTGAGCAATATTGTTGCATGTCAAAGAAAAACATACTATAGAGAACTTGGGATTGAGGAAGAAGAACTCCTCAAAGATGCGACACTAGAAGCGATGTGGGATACCGTTCGTGGTGACTTTTTACATCAAATGACTTATGCATATAAATGGCGTGAATTGGATATTGAACGTTGTATATCACTTAAAGATGGAAGAACCGCAGTCCTTGTCGGAAGACTCGACATGTATGACTGGCGAGCAAAAACGATTATCGACCTTAAAACTACCAAATTCATTAAATGGCAAATAAAACAAGGCTTTATTCCAAGGCTAGAACATATACTTCAGATTCAGTGCTATGAAACTATTTTTTCAAACCTGCTGCCGATTGAAAGTCTGAAGATTGTTTATGCTGATATGAGTGACATAATAGCGTATAAAATTCAAAAAAGAGATCTGACCGAATGGATAAAAAGAAGGATTCAGGAAATAGAAAACTCACTGACTGATACCAAGGTTCCAATAGGTGAAGTCTCTGGCGCATGCAAGTATTGCAGATTTCAGACAAGATGTTGTAATGATTCAAATGGTTTGACCGACAAGCCCCTATCTATACCGAAAACTGCGCACACCATAAAGAGTAGAGTACTATGAAGCACAATCGATATTTGAAAACTCATCTGTACTTAGTCATCGAACCTCGGATAATATAAACAAGAAAATACTAGTTAATTAGGACGGAACAGTAGTATTCTTAGTGATTGTGTATATTAATTAATACGCCTTCAACTAAATAATATTTATACACGATTTACACATGACTGTGCACACAAAGAAATTTCATCTTGAAGAAAGAAGGAGACAAGTAGCATCTCTACTAGCTCAATCAATGACTGAGCAAGAGGTAGCAGATAAACTAGGAGTAGATCGTTCTACCATTAGTAGAGATATCAAAGTATTGAAACTATTATCACAGCAATTCGTATTTGATCTAGCGAAATCAGACTTGGCATACTATTACAAACAATGTATAGATGGGATAGAAGAAG
>DATBGR010000144.1:0-4866 GCA_036557905.1 Nitrososphaeraceae archaeon
CATTATTCTGAGCATATGCTATATTTTTGTACTGATTTCGAGTGATTTGATCCAATTGTATTGGCTGCATGAAAAGAACAGTTAATGCAATGATAACAATAATCCAAACATTGCTTGGGCTTACATTGAAAGTCAATAATGGTACTCACTCAAAATACCGAGTAATATATTTTTATTAATTTATACTTAATTCCTACAAACCACAATGCCGCTTTTAAAGAGATCTATAATTCTTATGAAGGTACATTTGCTTGCAGTAAATTAACACTTACTATAATTTAGAGTAATATGAAGAGAGTTAATATATCGAGTCATTATCCTTGGGATAAGTTATGCTATAAAGGAATTAATCCAAGTACAGATAGAAGAGGGGACAACCCCCCAGCACGAATATTGTATCCTGGTCCGTATTGATGAATCGCCCATCCTATCCAGGCATAGATGTAATACTGATTACTGTCTGTGGTATTATTATTATTTATGGTACATGTTACGAATGTACCAGTTTATAGTACTGATTTAATATTTATTGACCCATTTACATCAAAGCTAGTCTAATTTTTTGTAAGAATGACTCTAATTTCACTTATGAAGATACAAATATAATTTGAAATTACACATTAAACTAAGCTTTATTCATTCCTACAACAGGTAGAACTCATTACATATAATGGGGAGAAATCCTCTCCCCTAATATGTACAAACGTCGGTCTGACTTGATTCAGAACTTCGTCTGAATTGGCATAGGTGTCAGTTTGATTACTGTATGTAGGATTATTATTGTTTATGGTACATATTACGAATGTACCATAATCTAAAAGAATATAGAATATCAAGAGTTGAAGTTAAATTAGCTCTATAACATTGGGACCTCTTTCATTCATCTATTTTCATTGTACTAAAATAGATTATTTTTGTAACAAAAAGATTAGAATAAGCAAGTTAAAACTATTGATACTACTAGGCATGCACATAAAATAGTCGAGGTTAAGGAATATTCGTCGAATATACCAGAAATTATAATAAGTAACTTCATTATCCAACTTTATGAAAAATAATCTATTAAGTCAGTTGATTGCATCTGGAGTCCTTCTGGTGCTGGCGATTGGATTCATTTTACCATATCATCCAGGATATGCCCAGATTACTAATTCAACGGCAGGAACTTCCACTACGCCTGGTACACAATCTAATCTGAATACTTTCTCGGCAAGAGGTTCTATCAACTCATTAGTAATTAATGACGGACAGGCTACATCGCAAGTTAACAATCACACAAGCTGGATTCTTGGTGGAAATTGGATGCTTGAAGCGATTAACAGAAATGTTACAGATTTTAATGCATTGTTTACGATGGTACATTTTGACGGAACAGATCGTCATATGATGAGTTTGATTAACTTTAAACCAGCCAACACAACAGCTGAAGGTAGTAATGCAGTACAAATACATGGTGATGGCTCGGCTACGATAACTGGTACGGTAGATGTTACAGAAAACAAAAATGTAATGTGGACTAACGTAAATGCAAAGATATTCATAGATAAATACAACACAATAAGTATAAGCTTAGACAACCAACAGACAAAACAACATTTTAATGGTCAGCCTATTCGAGGAGTAGTAAATGCATTTACCTACGGATTTATGGAAGAGCATCACGATGGGAGCATGTTGATGTCAGGTATAGTCAGGTAGGTGGAGGTAGAGGTAGATCACAAGATTTAACGAATAATTCTACTTTATTTGTCCCCTAACTTCCTCTTTTGAGTTTTTTGTTATTTACGTAGGAACATTTGCATAGGTATCACCATATCAAATCGGTTTGACAAGATCTGAGATCTGTTTACCTTTTAATTATCCTAATAGATCATCAGCTAGGATTACACTCAATCAATCCATGCAACTCCTCTTTACTAAAAAAATGACAATATTATTATCTTCTCAAACAGTGAATTGCTAATTCTATCCGTGAACTTCCGCAATATTGTAGAATTAGGAATACATGATATTCATAAAAATAATCCAATATAATATGCTTCGACTAACCAGTCGACAAACACCCTGTACACAGCTTTGAGTGTATGATGTGATTTTCTATACAGCGTGTCCAATAGAAAAACTATTAAAAGCATTTAGTATGCTATCTGCTATGGAAAATAGGCTAGTATTAGCAATTGTGCTAACACTATCTCTTGGATTAATATTTGCTTCAGCAAGTTCTGTTCAACCTCAAGTTATGGCACAAAGTAACGCTACAAAGGCTTCTAATAATACTAATGGTAGTACCAACGGATCGAATCAGACTAGTCAATCTAAGCCTGTCAAGTCTGCTGCAACTGCGAATCAACTAGAACAAATGGGTAATAACTCTGGATCTGCCGGAGGCTCAAGTAACGCAACCAGTGCAAACTCCGAATTGCCAAATGCAATGGCATTTGATCAAGAGGCCTCAAGTAACGCAACCAGTGCAAACACCACTTCCCAACATCAGGCCTCAAGTAACGCAACCAGTGCAAACACCACTTCTCAAGCTCCAACTATCTCTTCGAATGCAAACAAAACAGCAAGTGCAGCAAATGCTAGTAGCAATGCAACTGGAGGCAATAATACACAAGGTGGAATAGCCCAAATGAACAAGACTGTGTCATCAGCAGCAAAACCTGCAAACAGTTCAGCTGGTGCAACATCAGGCAATCCTAACTCTAACATATTCACCCAGATAGGAGAAGCTCTTAAGAATCTATTTGGTGGAGGAAATAAGAAATAAATCCAAATATTCCCTTCCGTTATAATTTTTTAATTTTTTAATCGTGTCATTCATTATGTGTAGCACATTATCTAATCTTCACACCACCAGATATAACTATTTATGAAAGACTTGTTTTAAACTAAAGATCATTAGAATTTAACTATTCTTCTTTTAATTTGGCATGGAACAAAGTCTAATCTCTATTGGTACTAGTTTTCACTTAAAAAAGGATTTGTACACTGGTAGTTGCTATATATCAGGTGATCAAAATAATAACATCCTTTCATTCTAAGAAATAATTTTTGGGCAGTTTTGATATGAGAAATTACACAATGAGTTAAAATAGGTTATAATCGATCATATAACAAAAATTGGTTTCAGAGTAAAAAGTACTCGACCTACAAGAAATATTACTATTCAGACGAAATTCAAAAAAATAGGTGAAAAAATTAATCTGAGGTAGGCAATACCATCTGTATCGTTATTGGTGCTTCTCTATCAGATGATTCTCCATCAGCACCAGACGGTCTGCTCTGCATCTGCGCCTGAGTTGTAGTAGAGGGGAAGTATATGTCTTGAATTTGATCTGTGCAACCAAATCCACCGAACCATCCTTCACTGTTAAACTTGCTTGTATCCTTTCCAGGTATCGAACAGAAAACAGTTTCACTTATTGGAACTTCACCTACATCAAAGTAATTTATTTTTCCAGTTAGCTTATATCCATAAATACCGGGCTGTTGAATTTGTCGAGACAAGTAATGTCCTTTATCACCAAATGCTTCAGTTAATGGTACATTTGTCTTTATATCATCTGCTTCGTTTGGACTAGTTGCTGCTGCAAAGTTATCGTAATTTTTAAAATAATATTTATCTACAGATAGCTGAGCACCTGATATTGGCAAATTTGTTGCGTTGTCAGAAAGAAATACCTCTACTGCATGTTTTCCATCATGTACTCCAGGACTCACTCCAAATGTGGGTTCATTTGAATGTCCCAAGACCACCGCTATGGGCTTTGCGTGTTCTTGATTTGGATCATTGATATCGGGGACAATTACAATTTCAGCATGGGGAAAAGCACTGACTTTCTGCTGTATAACAATTGATCCTAATTCTACTACGACAGCCAACGATGAGAATAAGACGATCATTGCTACATATTTGGAGATTTTAGACTTGTGTTCTGGTAGTACTTCTGCGTTCATTTGTTTCATATCATTTCATAAAATTATTAAATTTTATATGATGTGAAGGATTTTGCTTTGGAATTCATTAAAGTAATATTTCCTTTGATGCAACAATCCAATAATTCAAAAGCTTATTTTATACTCTTGTTACTAACTATTCACTTAGTATATGTTGGATGTTTTTTGTAAGATGCCAAATTGAAATAGAAATGCATTCAAATTCATAATAATTTAACCCGTAAAGTAACAATTTGTTGACTAGAGTAAACGATATAAACAAAAGTGGAACAAACAAATTGGTATTAAAGGCAGTAACTTCTATCAGTGTAATAGTATTTTTAATTGCAGCCACATTGACTACAAGTGTCGCCTTTGCAAACCATAGTTTTGAAGCAGGAGTTGCAGGTAGCAACATTCCAGATAATACCCACGTAAAATTAGACGGAGTGAATCTTAGGAGCAAGGCTGTCCTACCGATATTCGATGCAAGCCCAAACTTTGTGTCAGGTCATCTGCTATTAAGAGCTCCCTGTGATACAAAACACGCCCCCTTAGTTACCGTCATAGCTGGCCACATAGATGAACACAATGACTTTACTCACGTAGATAAAGTCCCGTTGTTCTATATCGGAGCTGCTTCGACTGCAAATAGCTGCGTATGGCACGCACACATCCCTGATCCATTGAACGGCGGATCTCCAAGAGTAACGGATATAGATCTAATCAATCTATCTGGGAGGACATTACAATTCAATAAGGGCGATGCAGTAGATTTTAATGATCAGAGAGTACTTGGTGCTATTGGCAATTTCTACGTAAATGACGTACAGCTACCAGGAACCATAAAGGGGAAGAACCATGTATTCGATCTAAATGACGACAATCCAAACAATGATGGATTAGGGGCTATTACATAGAATTCAC
>DATBGR010000145.1:0-11672 GCA_036557905.1 Nitrososphaeraceae archaeon
TCTATTTGTGGAGAAAACATGTCATCTGGCTTGTGTGTAGAAACACAGACAATAAAGACATCAAATTCACTAAAATCATATGCATTAATGTTATTACTATTCTTATCTCCAATCCTCTTTATTCCAGCTATTTTCTGCGCACGGTCTAGAGCTTGATCATTTAGATCATAACCATAAGTATCGAATCCTTTTTTATTAACATACTTTGCTACTGGCAAACCTAACTGTCCTAAGCCGATAATCAATACCTTGCTAAAGTGAGTATTATTGTAGTATTTGGTGTATAGATCTTTAGGTAGTTGTGAGATACTGTAGGAAGCTGTCGTCTGTGGTGTTAGAGTACTTACTATTTGCACATTATTTGCTTCATTTATTGACTGTCCTTTCATGCTTGCCGAAGTATAATATTTGGTTTAGAATATATAAATGTATACGTCAATACGGTATAATGCTTATATGTCAAGACATGTGACCGTATCATATATATATAATATACATATCATTATGACTTTACATCAATAAGTAAAGGCATACATAAATATAGATGTATTTATAATAATAAGTTGCTGTATATGGAAAAAGATGAGACAAGCGAAGAGGATGAAACTAAAACCACGATGAAAATCCCTACTGATTTACTTGACGAATTCAAGCATTTGGCTATAGATGAAAAGACGACTGTATCTTCTCTTATCATAGAATCAATGAAGTTGTACCTCAAAAGTATTAAGAAAAAATAAACTAAAGGGAGTTTAAATTTCGAGATAATGGCAATTGTACAATTTAGTGATAAAGACTAACCTGTAATTTGTACAGGTTATCAAATTTTATTCATTAGATCGCTGGAAGCAAATCGTTTTTAAATATATGAATTGAACCTCACAATCTTGAGTTTATTTGAATTATTTATGAAAAAGATAAGTTGCATTGATAAAATACAAAAATAAATGAGATTTAGTAGGTCAGAACGTGGCAGAATCGAATATATAAAATTCACAGAACTGGCATATTTGCAAACCGAATTACTAGTTTACTCAATCTGTTACCGAAGAATGTGTAGCTCTTTATAGTGAATATAATAAGTTAATGTATCTATAAAGAGGATTAAGATTACATTTAACACAACTTGATAGGTCCAATCAACATTTCGACACACACAGCTATATATAATCTCCAGTACCCCCAGAATGAAGAATAATGTCATAAATTATGATGAAATGCTTTGCATAGTATCATTCAGTAAGTTGTAAAAAATATATCTGTCTTTAGGAATTATCAACTGACAGGTTTATCCCGATAATCTACAGCAAATCTAACTGTCCAATTTATATACGATAGATAATGTATTACAATAGTCGTATGCTACACAGAAAACATAATCAAAAGACAAAATTGTTGGTTTTGATGTGTTTAAGCTTTGTGATTGTTATAGCCATATCCTCAGCTTCTTATGCTGGCTCAACTACTGCGCAAAATAAGACAACAATTGGTTTAAAAGATGGGATAACAAATGTCACCAAAATCAATATCGTTTTAGTTCATGGTTTAGGAGCTGACGCATCTTCATGGAGTAGAGTAATTCCTATTCTTCTAAACGCAGGACACAAAGTCATAGCAGTGCAACTTCCTCTACATTCTCTGACAGATGACATTGCTACAGTAAAACATGCAATTGATCTACTTGGCGGACCGACTATTCTTGTAGGACATTCATATGGTGGTATGGTCATCTCAAACGCTGCCTATAATAATCCTAGTGTTAAGGGTCTTGTTTACATTGCTGCATTAGCCCCTAAAGAAGGACAATCTCTCAGCACTTTCGTTAAATCTGATACATTTCCTAAAGGATCTTTAATAATTGATAAGGGAAAACTCGCCTACCTTAATCCGGATCTAATTCGCAAGTCATTTCCGGATATTGATCCAGTTCAAGCCGATATACTAGCCGTTACGCAGAAGCCATTTAATATATCAATCCTTGCTGAAAAATCTGGCCCAGTTGCCTGGAACCAGCTTCCAACTTGGTATCAAATATCTGAAAATGATCATAATCTCTCTCCTACTCTTGAACATTTTTTTGCAAAACAGATGAATGCTACCACTATATCGCTACCATCTAGTCATGAATCGCTTATATCTCATTCAAAGGAGATTGCACAATTAATACTTAATGCAACAAAAGCAGTTACCAGGTAACATACTGAAATTATCTTAATTACGATGCGGCTGAAGTATAAGTACAAACTTATGTCAAGATGAAATTGAGACAGAAGAGTGTAGTAAATACATCTCAATTATTTTCAGAACGATTTCTTTAGTCACGTTTCTATTACTGAATTCATACATTGCCTTATACAGGAGGTTTGTTTATGCACCATATCGTTCAAAAAATGATGATGTTTTTTCTTGATAGATACTGTACCATCAATTTGTGCTACAACTTCATCAGTGATTACTGTTGATGATAGTAAAGCAGTGATGGCAATAGATAAAAATTAACAACCAAGATAACATATACAGATAAAATAGGATTCATCTTGTTTATCGTACAGAATATATCGGGTACTGGGCATATTAACAATACGTACGAGAGAAGGGATCTTTCACCAGACACTGTTTGATATTTAGGCTCAGGTTTATGACTGCACTGGTGTGTTGAATAACTACTTTTCAAACAAGCTATATATCTCCTTTTATCAGAATAGATATTGTCTGATTACTCCAATAAGGACAAGAAGGAAGAAAAACCAAAGAGAAAGATAAACTGGAGCGAGTATAATGAGTCTCTTGTTAAAAGAGGCGAAATGCTGTTTGATTCAGGTTTTTTACAGAACTGGCGAGCAGAGCTAAAGAAAATGAACAAAGGAAAGGAAGGCCCGCATTATCGATATCCGAATTCCTTGATATTGCTGCTCGCCACCGTACATGTATACCTACTTCCATACCGTCAATTAGAGGGCTATCTACGAATGATATCAATCCAAAGAAACTCAAAGAGGTGGTACCAGATTTCACAACAATCTGGTGCAGAGTAGCAAGGAGGAAGATAAACTTGGATCCAAAAATAAATCCAGAAAAAGATAACGATATAGTGATAGCAGTTGACAGCACAGGTATCAAGGTAACAAACAGAGGAGAATGGATACTTGACAAATGGAAGAAGAAAAGAATAATAAGAAAAGGATTTATCAAAATACATGTATGCGTAGACATAAAGACAATGAAGATAGTTTCAATGTCTGTAACAAAAGAAGATGTTCATGATGGAAAGATGTTAAAAGAGTTAGTCAATAACGTTTCTAAGAACTATGACATCAAAAAAGTACTGGCAGATGGGGGGTTACGATTCTAAAGACAACTTTATGCAGCTTGATCAAATGAATGTGATATCTGCCATCAAGGTAAGAAAAAATTCATCGGTTAAGAACAACGCCAAATGTATTCCACGAAAGTTACCGTGATACAGCAACTTAGAGATCTAAACCGATGGAAGAAAAGAAATGGATATGGTATGAGATGGATAGCTGAATCTGCGTTCTCATCCATAAAGAGAACTTTTGGTGAACATGTGTCTTCTGTAAAGTGGAATAGCATAGTAAATGAACTGATGCTAAAGGCATCGATCTATAACTTGTTTATGGACAAGATGATGACATGACGCAATACTAGTCTAATTGGTCATGTCCAAATTAGTTATTCGACAGAGCAGACTGCACAATAACAATAGATTAAGTTATAACTCTTCATTTAGGAGAAATCTGAGTCTTTAGTTTTAATCACGCCTTTATTTGACAGCAGCTAAGTATACTCCTAATGTTATTTCAGTTAATACGCCGTAAGTTTGGATTAGATATTGATATTGCCCTTTCAAATGCTCCTTCTAGAGCTTTATGGATACACCCACTTGGTAATGGAAAGTTCCGCCGTCTACCGTTGTTGGTTATACCGTTAGCATTATCATCATATACGGCCTAGCGAAGTGTGGCGTTGACTGGTTGGGTCGTAGTAGTAATTGTCGTAACCAAAGACACAACAATAATTATGGAAACTTCAGACTGGCTCATAATATAGTTAGCAGCATAAACTATCTAGATCTATTCGGGTGGCAGCGCAGGTAAGAAGGAAGCACCTTTATCTCGGATGAAATGACTAGGCATCGAAACGCATACGTTTTAATTTATTGTATAAGGAAATGTCCCGTTGTTGGAATCTTGGAAATGAAGCTATATCTGTATCTTAGTTTTTTGTTTTGACATTACTCACAGCCGCCAGACCCAATCGCAAAAAGGTGGATTTGCTGCGACGAATCCGGCGGCGTATTGTACTACCTATCCGAGAAGTTTATCTTTCATATGCTATAAAAACAAGGAGGAAATCTATCCCAATTTACGCATATTATGTCATAGTGGACCTATCTTTGATATATCCTGTTGTCGCTGGGGATAACGCTACTAATGGAGACTCGACAAACATTATCCCCAAGACAACAGTCTGATTTCCCCATAGTACAATAGCTTGGTGAATTATTTATTTTTATTTTTACAACAAAAAAGGCCGTAAGAATTCAGACCCTGCTCGACTAGATTCATTCTGGGCAGACAGATCTATCGAGAACCACGTTCATGCGGAGCGACAGGGCCGAAATCCCACCAACTTACGGCCGTGAGTAATGACGCTGTGTGCGCGTTAGTACCTAAAATGGATTTTATTCTTTATAAAGGCTCAAAATTCTTACTAAGCAGGTTTTAATTAAGTTGCTGGTAGGACTCAGTCCCCACTAATGGACTATAAGAGTGAGTAGAGGATTGAGTATGATACAGGTTAGTCAAAACCAGCCTACCAGCATTTTATTTGTGCGCAGTATTCCTTAAATCGACTATAGCTACAAAATTGTAACAAGCAAACTATCATAAGGAATAGTGCTTGCTTGCTGATTGTGGTCGTGCCGACAAAACACTATCCCTAGTATGACAGTTATCCTCTATGACAAGCTGTTAGTACACAATGGACTTTATTTTTTAAAAAGATTCAACAGAATAGGCCGTTCAAAGTTCGGTCAGCCTAATGTCAACTTCATGGGAAGTGGCCAAACCCCGTGTATTTAACGGCCTTACAACTCTGCAGACGTCAGTACCGTACTAGATTTTATTACTAATATAGACTCAATCACCCATCCATTGGAACTTACCCCTTCATTTATCGACATTTTTTATAGCTGGGATAATCAGTTAGATTGGACTTGCTAGAGTATGTCAAGAAAATGGTTACCCCAGCGTGTTTCGAAGATCCTTCGTCTGGTATGAAGGCAATAAATATTATGTACAATATTATGTACAACAACATGCTAAAGCGGGTTAACAAGATGTTCTAAATCGACATTTCAGTCTATCTACCTAGACCTGCTTTATTAGTCCAGCTACCGTGGCTAATACTATTTTCATTTTGTTAAACTGTGGAATATCTTGAGTATCTATACAGCTAATCGTAAACATCAAAGCATCATGAATAATATGTAGCTCGTCCTTTGTAAATTGGTTACCAGCAGGGATCCGTTCCATATCTTTAGTTTTCTTGCTAATTATTATATTTTAGCGGTATATCAATGGCAATTTACCATATTTTGACATTTATTAAATGATAGATAGACTGAATTAATAAATGCCCTACCAATTACTAGTTATACCTGATAACGAAGTTAAATCTCGGAAATATCGTGGCCCTACCATAGCTATAAGTTACAAAGCTACGCTATTCTCGTCGCTGCTATCATAGACTGCAATCGATTAGGTCGCCTAAATCCATAATCTATTTCCCAATGATTGATTGCAGTGTCAGCGATTTGAACTTACGAATTTAATATAATCATAAGCCTAATCTCGTAAATATGATACCGCCAAGACCATATTACAGAAGGCCGTCGATTCTTATGTATGTTAGATCATAGCAACTCTGTAATATAGCTAGTTATGAGCAATTCGTTCTGATTATAGATTTCTAACATGCATGCTTGAAGTACAAACCAAATCAAGTTTTATGTTGGCTGCCATACATCGATTTTATTAGTTTACCGCCAGAACAATGAGGCTGCACTGCAGATTCAGTCTATGCACAGTCCTGAAACAGCCACTTTCTTGAACAAGTGTGGAGATATCATCGTGCTAGGCGGAAACGCAGAAACTGGATCCTGTGGATTAATAACGTTACTAACCGCTTTCTTGAAGTGTGCTACAGATTCCCAAACTGCATAGTTAATGAAGATGCCACTCTCCCCTATGCCCTTGTGTAGTTGAGTCGAGATATAACCTGGTTGCTGCTTAAATTTTCCTGCTTCCATTGTCCATCCATCTAGGAACTGATCAAATTCCTCAGGTTTTACGCTGAATTTATTTATCAAAATTACTGGACCTTTAACATCTTCATCCATTTGAGCAAAGATCGAGACTCGTTCATCCATTTCAATTATCTTGGACATTAAAGCTAAAGGTCGACACATAATATTTCAAGGTTTCAGCCGGCCTTAAATCAGCAGTGGCAGGCTTATCTACAGGACCGAATCCCTGAACAGTGACCCAAAAACAATATCTAGGTATCTTTTTTTGAAATTTATTGGAAGAATTTTTAATGTATAAAAATGGCTGAGCCATATCTTCTATCATTTCGGCACTAGCCTGCCTTATTTCAGCTGGAGAAGTTCCCTAGGAATTTGATGGTGGTGTTCCGAATATATTAATCGGAAACTTGCTAGCGTCTATACCCACTATACGTAATAGGTTAAATATGGACAAGCCGTGACCACCGCCTCCGCCACCATGTCCTCCACTTACACCAATACCACCATAGTTCGAAGCTACCTCAACTCAGATGATCTATGGATTGGCTCTACCGAGCCAACTTGACGATGTCTTTTCTTTACGAACATGGCCGTAAAGATAATTCCTGTTAGTGTAAGCAGTGCTGCTGCCAAGAAAGCATAACCAAATCCAATTACCATAGCCGATACTGCTACACGTTGTACAACGTGTGCTGTAGCATTTGGGTTTTCAAAATTTACAACTGTCAAAAGTACTGCTAAACCTATTGGGCCTCCGATTTGACGGGAAGTGTTAATTAATCCCGAGGCAAGACCTTCTTCTCCCTTCCTAGTTCCTTTGAGAGCGGCTATGTTAACAGCAGTAAAGCCTAATCCAGTTCCACATGCTATAATGAGCAGTGGTACTTGCAATCCAAAGTGGCTTTTCGTGAAGACCTGTGAAAGTAATAGATAGCCTATGGTCTGTAAAGTCATCCCTGAAATTATGATTGTTTTGACACCGAATCGATTTACCAATTGTGCTGATAAAAATACAGAAATGACTAGAAATACAATACCCATAGGAATGAACACAAGGCCAGCTGAAAGCGCAGAGTAGCCACGCATCTGTTGAAGATAATTGGTCAGGATAAATACCGTTCCCACAAACGTACCTGTCTGTAACAAGCCCGCTGCGTTTGCCCCAAAGATTGAGCCTCTTCTTAGAAATCCAAGTGGCATAAGAGGTACTTTTGAGCGATTCTCTATCAAAAGAAATGCAACTAGAATTATTACTGACGATGACAGAAGCTCAAGTGTTTGAGGAGAACCAATACCAATATTCTGTGCATTGTTAAGAGAATAAACAAGTAACATCAGTCCAGCTGTCACTGAAACTGCTCCTAAAATATCTAGATGTCTGTTTTTGTTTTTGTTTTTGTTTTTGTTTTTGTTTTCAGAAGTTCGCCGGATGGTACTTGAAATATACTTGATTGATAACAAGGACACAACGACTCCTATTGGTACATTAATGTCAAACACCCATCTCCATCCTAAGGTTGATGTGATTACTCCTCCTAAGATCATTCCAGCAGCAAATCCTGAACCTGTTGCTGCTGCAAAAACACTTAATGCGCGATTTCTTTCTTTGCCTTCAGAAAAAGCTGCGGTCAGAATTGATAGTCCCGTCGCAGAAGCCATAGCAGCGCCTAGTCCTTGAACCGCTCTTGCAAGGATCAAAACAGTCTCAGAAGGAGCAAGGCCTCCTGTCAATGAGGCAAGAGAAAACAGTAGAACTCCTATAATGAACAACTTCTTCTGACTGTAGAGGTCCCCTAAACGCCCACTAAGCATCAGAAATCCTGCCAAAGTTAAACCATAAGCAGTAACTATCCACTGCAATCCATTGACAGATACACTGAATTCTCTTCCAATTGAGGGCATGGCGACTTGCACGATAGTAAAATCTACTATTATGATAAACTGTGCTAAAGTAATAAGAGTCAGTAGTAATGACAGTCGTGAGAAAGAGACATACTTAGGCGTTGCAGTTGCTCGTGGCGATTTTGGATGTCCCATTGTTAACCCATGTTCTTTATACTATTTACAGATGGGGTATTTTTTGCAATGAATTGTAGTGATGAAATCTTACAGCACGGCGGCGTACAAGTGTCATATTATGCCTAGGAAACTATCCTTTAACTTTCATGTTGTCCAATACCTATTAGCGGACCGCAATTCATTAGGCCGTTGATATGTATGGGTTTGGCCATCTGATTGCTTCAAATAAACAAACAAGCTATGGCTAAATCCCAACGGCTTTTGGACATAGTAAATGCAATTGGTTTCTTTTATTAGATAGGTTGTAATTATGTCATATTGCAACATTAGCAACAGGGTTGTTGTTGATCCGACTGTTTCCCGCCTAGGTTATGGCTGAACACAACAACGGTTTGGTATTTTTGAATGAAAATAATTATCGGATATTATTGTATCATATGCCTTCCAGTATCTATCAAGCCTATCCTTTGCCTTGTTTGCAGATTGATTGTCATGACAGGGCCTTGTATTTCTTAAATCGATTCTTATTTTCTATTCTGAAGCCCAGAAAAAATGAGTTCAAGACAACTAAACCTATCCTACTCCCGCATAAATGGAGAAATAGGACAATGACATAGTTGTGAAAGTAAGGAGTTCTGCTCATTTTCGTCTCACTTCAGTTTGCGAGTTATCTCATATCGAAAATAAATTATTTCTGTGTTACGATTAAGAAAGGGAGATTTAGGCTACCCGATGGTTGGAAAGAGGCGGCCAAGATAGCAAATTTGGAATAGAGGAGTAGAGGCCGCCGATACAAACCTTATCATATAATGAATATATACAGCGCGGGCTTGCGTTCGTAGCAGCGTTGTGTTTCATTGTTGGTTTGTTGTACCGTGCCATACCACCGGAAAGACGTGGTGTAAAGTAGTTCTATGAAGACATTACCTAAAAGACTTATCCTGTCTTGGAGAATGAGATTGATTACTACAATTTGATAAATATAATAGAATCTAATCAAGGATCTAGACAACCTATGGAAGCATCTTCTATGGGTATAATCTATGGCATAAATCGTTTGAGATATCATACCTATTCATGAAGCAGAGGTTCATATACAGGTATTTATGTGCGTTAGTAGACGGTTGTTTATTAACGAGCATTTAGGATCACTCTATAAAATAGAGTATCCTGGTGTAATGTAACTTTAGGAGTCATCAACCCATCGTTTCCCTGTATGTTAACGGTTCTGAAAAGAAAGCCTGAGGGGCCTCTCAGACCTAGTTAGTAGTTTTGCTTTTGTTTCCTATGGCATTTGTATGTCAGTCCTACCTACTTGCAGTGGTTGAGGTGGAATTGTGAGGCATATGTGTAAAGGCAATCTAACTAAGAATAAATCCTATCTGAAAAGTTACTACCTAATTCTACTAACATGATTATCAATTTACATGAATTTGCCAAGACAAGATGATTACAATATGAAATCTAGCAACACAGGAGTTGCCGAACTTCAGGACTTCCTAACGTAATGAATATTCCAGTTAGAAAGGACTCAATCTGTGGCAATATCCAGGATTATAAAAGTCATTTCATAGTGAATATTAAATATTAATTATCATAAGTCCAAGAAAAATGCAACCTTTAAAATCTTTAGAGTCCAATTTACTCTTTAATGAGAAGCTTCGACGATTGGTGGAAAACCATTCCTGCTGATTTAGCACAAGAGGTTCGTCGGAGTGAGGAACAAAGTAAACCGTCGCTAAATCAGGTCAGTCATACTCTATTGCAGCTACACTTGTCGGGTAAAAATGATGCTAACCCAAGCTATGAAGAACTGAGAAGCTGGATTGATAGTGGTCAAGTAGATGTATTGAGATTTAGGTACAATATGTGAAATTATAACCAGGTAAGATACTAGTTTGTAAAACTTGTGTATTTTATACTACAAAATTTATGCAATGCGAACCCTTAGCTGTCCAGACTTGGTATATGTTACCAACTAGATAAATCATGACACTCTTTTGGTTATTTTATACCCATGTCTTCTT
Organism: Nitrososphaeraceae archaeon; assembly: GCA_036557905.1. Taxonomy (GTDB): domain Archaea; phylum Thermoproteota; class Nitrososphaeria; order Nitrososphaerales; family Nitrososphaeraceae; genus JARBAU01. The sequence goes on from DATBGR010000145.1 coordinate 10,378, forward strand.
TTCATTAGTGTCAGAAGTCCTTTCATAAACAATGACGACTCGATCGGTTTAATGTAGTAAAGGCAAGGTTGGCATAATAGGTCATGGACTTATGACGGTCCAATTGCTAATATGGAGCCATTCAGTTATAGTCTTTGGTATATTCTGTGGTGCATGATCGGCTAAGGCAATAAAATACTACACAATCCCAATTCTAAATACGCATAGATGTAACAAAAAGTTTAGTCTATCTCAGTAAATGTATACGATGATATTCTCTGGGTTCTTTCATCCTAGACTGTCTTTAAAATCGGATAGATGAGTTGCCACAAATGCTGCTACTAATAGTAGACTAATTCCAAATGTAAAGTATACTCCTGGTCCTACACTTTGAATTAATCAGCAGATCCACCGCACGCACAATAACCCAATTCATCGATTCGTGAATTGCAGAATTGGCAAGATCCAAATAGATTATAGTCCATTTCCCATGATTCCTTACCAAATATTTGTAAATGAGTATTAATCTCATCAGGAATTATTTGGGATGGATTATTCTTATCCATTATATCTAAATTAAAATAAATCGTTATATTATTTAAGTTCGATCTTTTTTATTTATTTAAAATATTCGCTCAATATAGTCCAATATCGAATAGATATAACAATTTGGTATAACTTAACGGTAAACCCTTTCTTTGATTTGCAATGAGTAATTGCCTAACGTGAAAACTCTAATACAATTCCTGCTTTTGGATTATAGTTAATTCTAAACGATTCATCTTTAGATATTGGCATTGACTCTAAATTACTGGTATCATTACATACTGAGCAGTTGATTCTTGATATATTATTTGTAGTTGAATATATAGATGCACACCAAAAACACGTATTGCATATTAGAAAGTCTATCTTGTTATCAATTATAATTTCTGGGATATCGACATCATCATTATTCTCATTGACATTAGCGCTTCTTGCACCTTCTGTCTTCAGAACCTTTGCAATAACGTCTAGACTATAGCGAGTTCGTATAGAATTATCATAATATATTGATCTTTGGGATGACATATAAGAATCTCGATTATGCTGGTAATAAGAATCATATTATTCTTAATTTTGGCTGCAAAAATTGTCCATTTCTGAATTATCCAATCTTCTAGCACAATGCCAAAGCATCAAGTATCCATCTTAACATTCGATTGTCTGGATTTCTGTCTATAAATTGAACTTATTCAGAGAGCGGTCAAGTAGATGTCCTTAGAATAAGTGCAAAATACCAGAGCAGAAAAGATACATACTAATCATTAAGATTA
>DATBGR010000146.1:0-4421 GCA_036557905.1 Nitrososphaeraceae archaeon
AAGGAGAATCTCAAATATATGAAAAAACTTAACAAAATACTAAAGGATGGAGAACAAGAACGTGTCAATTTTTCTTCTATTGATACTGACATTAACTGTGATTGTTGTTCTGCGAGCGATGAACAATCTTCAACTCCAGCAATCAATGGAAAAAGTGATGAAAGAGAATCTACTCTAAAGCAGCAGGTGCAAGTAAACGACCATCAAATGAAAAAGAATAGGCTGCAGATTGATGATAAATCGCTCATTATTCTTGGTCTAGCCTTTACCATGCCAATAGTTATATTTGATATACTTGTTCCTCATAGTTCAATCAACATTGAATATCTGACGCTAGCTTTAGCAACAGCCGTTCAAGTTCTTCTAGGAAGACCATTTTATTATAGATTCCTGCAAGCAATAAAATACAGAAAACGATTTACTACTGATACTCTTGTTGTGCTAAGCACTACTGTTGCATATCTTTATAGTCTATTTAGCTTAATCTTTACATCTTCTCATATTCAATTTTTTGAGGCTTCTTCGTCTGTTTTAGTCATATTTACAATAGGAGAATATCTTGAAAATAGAGTGCTAAAAACAACCAATGAATCTTTAAAGAATTTGCTTGCATTAAAACCGAAGACCGCATTGGTTATTCGAAATGGAAGAGAAGAACAGCTTGTTGATTCTGATGAGATTGTTATTGGCGATATAATTATTGTAAAACCAGGCGAAAAAATTGCTACTGATGGAATAATAATTCATGGCGAATCTTCAATAGACGAATCTATGATTACTGGAGAATCCATTCCTGTTGAGAAAAAGGTAGGCGATAAAGTTACAGGTGGCACGTTAAACAAGAATGGTTATCTTCGGTTTAAGACAACCACTGTGGGTAGCAATACTGTGCTTGCGAATATAGTAGATTTAGTTAGAAAAGCTAGAATGTCTAAAGCACCCGTGCAAAGAATCGCTGATAGAGCAGTTCAGTATTTTATTCCAACTGTGCTTATGATTGCAATAGGTGCGTCATGTTATTGGTTCTTTATTGCAAATGAGCCAATTTCCTTTGCAATAACTGTCTTTGCTACCGTGCTTGTAGTTTCATGTCCATGTGCATTGGGAATAGCTACTCCAATGGTCATATCATTAGGAATAGATAAGGCTGCCAAGGAAGGGGTGCTGATTAAAGGTGGACAATACATTGAGAAACTATCTTCTATAGATACGATAGTATTTGATAAAACTGGAACACTGACGATGGGAAATCCTGAAGTAACAGATGTGCTTTCAACTAATGATATTAGATATAATCAATTCAATATATTGCAGTTAGCATCATCTATAGAAGCAAAATCAGAACATCCAATAGCTGAGGCTATAGTAAAAAAGGCCTATGAAAAATCCATTCCGAAATTAGACATATCTGAATTCTATTCATTTACTGGGTCTGGTGTCTTAGCATCCTATCAAGGAAAAAGGATATTTCTTGGGAGGAACGAAATAATACGAAAAAAAAGTGAAGTGGGGAACAATGGTGACAATTATGTCGCCAGGGTGATTCCCCAAGATATCCAGTCAAAAATCGAAAACCTAGAATCAGAAGGAAAAACTGTAGTTTTAGTTTTTGTAGAAGATGTCCTGGTAGGATTGATAGCCGTAGCAGATACCCTAAGAGAGGATGCAAAATATATCATTAAAGAAATCAAGAAGATGAAAAAGGAAATCATACTTATTAGCGGAGATAACGAGAGAACCGCCAATGCTATTGCCAAGAAGATTGGTATAGAAAAGGTCATGTCCCAGGTCTCACCCACTGCAAAAGCTTTAGAAATAAAGAATCTTCAGAATCAAGGTAAAAAAGTTGTCATGATTGGGGACGGTATAAATGATGCTCCTGCACTAACACAAGCTGACATTGGGATAGCGATTGGTTCGGGGACAGACATAGCCATGTCTGCGGGACACATAATACTCATAAAAAGTGACCTTAAGCATGTTCTTTATGTCTTAAAATTAGGACAATATTCATTCAGAAAAATTAAACAGAATCTAGCCATGTCTTTTACTTATAACGTTGTAACAATATCAATTGCTGCTGGATTATTATACGGTCTTACAAATTCTCTAATACTAACTCCGGCGTTAGCTGCCTTAGGATGGGTCATAAGTGATTCGGCGGTATTTGGCAACTCTCTATTCATAAGAAAATTTAGTAACAGGTAAGTATTAGTTTCTGGGAGAATTTTTTCTATTACCTCTTTGCACTTACTATAATTATATTGCCAAGATTTGTGATTAAATTAACGTTTTAGATTTCGCTTTAATTTTTTTCATTCTAACTATTATTCCTAAACTAAACTATTGTTACGGAGATTATCTATATTTTGTATGATCTGTTTAATCCTCTTCTATAAATATATCTCACCGTATGTTATGGAAAATTTGGAGTATCTACAACTTTAGTTTCATTATCGATGATCGTAATTGGAACCGACTAAGCCATATCCTTACTAAAAGCTTCATTTATTGTTGATAGCATATTAGTATGGTTAAAAACTTTTACAATTGTAAACTACCAGGTATTAATATGAGTTATCTTGTAACTTACTAGAGAAGTAATAGTAGACAAGAGGAAGTCTGATGATAGTTCTTTTACAGTTGTCCGTCGAAAAAGGAGTCAATATGCTAAGATTTACATTCTTATAATAGCCGTAGTAGTTATAGCATTCGGAGTTGTTTTTGTCAAAGAATCTCAAGGTAGTGCAATGCCAGAGAGTAAAATGGTATTACACATTCATCCACGTCTTAATGTTACGTCTGACAGTAACCCAGTTATTATTCCACAAAATATAGGAATTGGTAAGTAGTTGTGGGAAGATCACTCTATCAATAATTACGGTGGTATGTAGGGAATGACCAGTGGTATTATTCATGTGGAATCTAATACAAACAGATCTTATACTCTAGGACAAGTTTTAGATATATGGGGTGGACTAAATCTCAAAGGTAAGACTATAAAAGCAACTGTAGATGGAAAGCCAATCTCAGATTTCAGAAATGATGTTTTGAAGGATAGGGACAGATTAATTTAGTGATTAAGAGCAAATAATCCTACAATAATGCATGATATTATGCTATAGACTCAACTCATCGATAGGTTATGTGTTTAGGTTCACGCATTACGATAAGGACAAAAATTCCTGATGCCAACGCAATCCATGCAACAAATTGAATTGCTATACTGATATTCGATATATCTGCAATAAAACCTATTCCCACTGCACCAAATACAAATCCCAAATCTCTCCAGAATCTATAGACACCCAGAGATGTTGCCCTCCATTTTGTATGAGCGATATCGCTAATTACAGCAAGTAATGTAGGATATACAAGAGCGGTTCCAATACCAAGAAGTGACATTCCTGTAATCCAGCCAACGTATGAGTGGGTAAATAATATAGTCCATATTCCAATCGACTGAACGATCATTCCAGGATAAATTAATATTTTCCTTCCTACTCTATCGCTTAGCGAACCAGTTACTAATTGCAACACTCCCCAAATCCCAGGATGAAGTGCCTTCAAAAATCCAATATCATTAACGCTCGTTCCAAATGAAGCAAAATACAATGTAAATAATCCCCATGATACACCAAACACCAGATTGTTGATAAGCCCTGCCTGACTAACCGCTAGTAAAGAACGATCTTTCCAAGAAGTTTGAAAAAAGACTTGTTTAAAATTAAGGCTGCCGCTGATGGAAGCAATATCACCCTTATCAGCATTTTCATCTAAACCTCTACTATTACTTTTTGATTCATGTTCTTTTATTTCCAAAGCAGTGTATTTTGATGTGTCCTTAACAACTAGCCATGAAATTAGGAAGCCAAGTATTGCAAATACAATTCCAATATAGAATGGATATGGCTTTAAGCCAAAAATTGATGCTAAATATCCTGTAGCAAATCCAACTATAGCGACTGATACGTAACCAGCAAATTCGTTAAGGCCTAATGCCAATCCTCTATTCTTCGGGCCAACCAGATCTACCTTCATATTTACAGTCATTGACCATGCTAGGCCCTGATTTATCCCCAGCAATACGTTTGCAAATATGATCCAGTTCCAATTCGGAGCAAACAGTAAGATAAAAGGAACAGGTAAGCCAAAGAGCCAACCCAAAACTAACACTTTTTTCCTTCCCCATCTATCTGAAAAGTTCCCAGCAAAGAGATTCAAAATAGCCTTAACTAAACCAAAACTAGCAATAAAAGATACGATTAAAGTATTGGATTCTATTTGAAACACATCTTTACCTATCAATGGCACCACAGTTTGTTCTAAACCAACCATTGCACCAACAAATGCATTTACTAATACTAGGATTAGAAATTGGTTGATGTTGGGTCTTAATCCTAGACTTATTGTTTTTTGTG
>DATBGR010000147.1:0-1774 GCA_036557905.1 Nitrososphaeraceae archaeon
TTCACCATATATTCCACCATTCCAATTCTCGTCGTACCAGTCATTTTGTCTCCCCCAATTCTTGGTATAATTAGTAAGATCAGTCAAGAGTCCTTTCTGAGCGAAATCTCCAAGCCATATTTGATCCAAGGATATTAGATCAACTGATTTAGAAGCATTTGTTGTATGATTAAGCGCATTTAGTATCTGAAATCGAATTAGATTCGATGGATACTCCTGATATTTCAATTGAATATCTAAATTTGGATACATATTTTTCAACTTGGCCAGCGCACGATCGAGTAGTGGTTTTCCCATTTCACGATTGTTGTCTAATTGTACGAAAATAGCAGTTAGGATAACCTTTTCCTTTTGTGGGACTATCTGGGCAAAACTTGGTTGAGCTATAAATGCTGGAATAATTATGATACTTGCTACTAACAGCATGATGAATAGGGGCGTATATTTAATGCAGATACTAATTACGGAAGAGACTCGAATATGAACAACAGATTTATCCGTTAAATCACAGTTTGTTAGACCCAATTAATCGAACTATGTTATAAAGAACAAGTATTTATGATATACCAGATACCGTTGAGAAAATTGCCTGGTCCTAGGTTTAGCAAAATATGGCAATCCGACATAATCTGATTTGGATTTCGAACTTATTATATAGCCAACACATCGTAAAAGTACAAATTTTCTATCCTTAGTTTTCCCAGACTTATTGGCATATATTCTCCTCTTTGCAGAATTGATATTAGATCTAGTCACGCTGTTAGGATAGAAAACACATAAGAAATGTGTTCAACATTTATCTTTATTCATGAGAAAATCATGATCAAAAACAAAATCCGAGCCAGGGGTTCATCTGTACGCTTAGGAAATTTATTTGATAAACATGTCAAATTTGAATTTGAAGATAAGGATGTAGAATTAACAATGAAAACAATGGTCAAAGAACCTTATGTTCATCACGTACCTGTAACCAGATGTGGAGCAACTTTTCCATTTGTAAACTATTCAGAAAAATATGGTAGACAAAAGAGTTCGTCCTGCTTATATCATTAATTATCCCACTTTAGACTGATGCAGGTGGTGGTGTGTCCTAAATTACAAATTCGGTGGTGAGGGATAAATTGCTGTCGGCATTTCCTAATCTTCACCATTGCTATTCTAGTCCTCCTTAAAGAGCTAGTTAAGTGATAACTAACCTTTTATAATTCCTCTATTAGGAATAGAAGCACGTCCACTTTGCCCAAATGTGTTTTAGAAATAAGATGATAGGAGCATGTCATCAGAATCCCGTATGAAGTCAGGTAGGGATAGCGAAAGAGAGAAGAAAGCTGTGTTAAATCTGCTTTCTATTGCCGCTGTCAACTACGGTTATTCAATCCGCCTATAATACATGATTAAATACTTTTGTTCTATAAGGTGGTGATAGCGAAAACAAATACCGTTATAAGAAATGTAATGATTGTAAGAGATTCTTAGGGCCATATCGTATAGATAACTAAGCATAGTAGTAGTTAAAACCAGCAGAAATCGAAGAAGGTCAACTGGCGTACAGTAGGCCAACTACCAGCAGCCAGCATCTATGCCATCGATAAATACATTGGCTTCTGTAGGAAAGTTGTCATCAAAGTATACTATGAGGAATACTTGAATCTACAATAGAAGCCATTTTTGCCAGAATTATTCCATTCCATTCCATGATCACTATAATTGTATTTACTTGATCGTGCAACGGTTAGATCAGCACCTGGAACAACAGAGAATGGCGGATTAACTA
>DATBGR010000148.1:0-2781 GCA_036557905.1 Nitrososphaeraceae archaeon
TTGCAACATCAGACAAGAACTGCAAATTTTCTTTTGCTGGTGAATCTGTGATTAATACAGCAATATCATAGTGCTTTAACATTCCCCAGGGACCCAAGAAGGGTGGCGGAATTCAACGGCATAATCATACCTGCTATTCTTGTTTGTATTAGGTAGCCCATCAAGAAAAATGTTCTATATTTCTGAAATCATTGACAATAAAGATAGGTGGTAAATGAAACAAGATCGCTCCCAGCTTATTTGCTAATTTCAGTCTATATATCTTGTCAATAAATTCAAGTTTGCAATAGCACATTTTTCAACATCTAGCCTTTTTGCATGTGTGATGGTTTCTGGTACCCGAGATGATTAGTTGGAATTATTGTTTGAGCATTAGAAGATTGAAATAAATCATCTCGATTCAAACATAGTATGACAAAGTTCGTTGAAATGGATGACCACGTCAAATTCTTGTCACAACTAGAGGAGGATGTTGGTCCGATTGTAGAGATTATTAAGTTTAGTATGAACCCTGAGGATGGTGATGAGTTTTTGAAGGCTTGGGAAGCCGATGCCACATACTTTAAGAGCCAGCCTGGGTTCATTTCAGGTCAGCTCCACAAGGGCATTGGTGACAGTGGGACATTCATTATCTATGCAGTTTGGGAGTCCGCTGCACAGTTAAAGGCCGTTAACACTGGCCTTCAAGCCAGACTATCAAAGTATCCTGCTAGCACGGTCGTATCTCCGCATATTTTCAATAAAGTCGCGGTTCCAGGAATCTGTGTGGAGTAATTCTTATTCAGTCCAGAATAAATCAGATCACGTCTAATCATAATACTCGATATACCTCTATATTGAATAATTTCTCTGTTGGCTCTCTGGCTGTCATAAGAAGTTGCTTTCGGTGTCAATGTGTCAATGAACCCTTCCAATACGCACCTACGAAAGCCGAGTAGGCTTCTGATGTAATCATTGCCTCTACAACAAAAAAGTCCGTCTAATGCATATAGTGAAACCTTAAGGTCATGCTTTGCTCCTGCTACTCCTAAACCAGGAGATCCTTCATAAGTAAATTGACCATGGTCTACGTGATCCGAGGCTATTATTTCATCAAATATTGCTTCATTTTTGTTAGTATATGCATCAAAGTAGCGGCTAATAATGGTCTTGTTAAGTTCGTTTGAGACATGATGTTGTTCACAGCTATGCTCCCATCTTAATAATTATTAACACTGTTCACACAAGTTACGACTAGCCATTTTGAATACCACATTCATATTTTGAATTAAAAGATTTTTTCAGATTTTCTGGAAAATCGATCGTGTATTTTAACAATAATAATAATAATGTATTAACAATTTCGTTATCAATTCATAACAATCAATACTTCTATGTTCAGGAAGATCGCCTTAGACAACTAATTTGGCACTTGTCCAGGAGCCGATGGAATACCTAAGGATGTCTGTAATTCTTCTATTAATTTCACCCTTCAAGTTACAATCTTTTCGGTATGTTCATTTTTTTCATGAGTAATTCTCTGGTAAGGTTTCAATCTCGGATATCAGATCCCAAACTGAATTATGTCTGTCCTCTTGCTCGGTTTCTATCATTTTCATGATAGCTCGATCCAGTCTTGAGGAAATGCTAGAGTGATGTGTTGAAGGAGGTTGCACTACATTTTTTACCAAAGTATTATTTCTATCCTCATAAACGACAGGTTTCTTGGAAGTAAGCATTTCGTAGAATATTACTCCGATTGAAAAAATATCAACACGACCGTCGATATTATCATTATCATATCCGAACCATTGCTCTGGTGCACAGTAAATCGGTGTTCCACCAAGCTCTCCTACGGCAGCAGTTAATGCTATAGATTCTCTTTTGACATCTTTTCCTAATCCCCAATCAGCGACCTTGACTTCAGATCTATTAGGAGTTGTGTATATGATGTTGTCAGGCTTGAGATCTCTATGGTATATTTTCTCGCTATGAGCCTGGGCTAGAGCATTACATATGGGTAAGATAATTTTATTAACAGTCCACTTGGCTTCAAATATTTCGCCACGACTAAACTTTTCATCCATTTGTTCTCTTAGCGAACCGCCGCCCAAGTATTCCATTACATAATAGGGATTAAAATTAGGAGGATCTCCACCTACATTCCACTGAGTAATTTTGACTATATTTGGATGGTCTAGTTTTGAAAGAATCTTTATTTCTCTTTCGAAGCGATTTTTGTTAATACTATTGAAATTTTCTAATTCTTTTAGCGCATACTTATTATTATCTTCACCGATCGCACCATATACTGCCCCAAAACCTCCTGAGCCTAAACGCTTCACGATATTGTATCTCAAGGTATATCTTTGTGTTTAAATGGGCAATACACTTTATACGGATATACGGTTTTCCCCTTTGTCTGGCCTTTTGATAATTTCATTGCAATCAAACTTTTATTACCTAACCTTGAAGTTAAGGTCTTTAAGTCCAGATATAGAACAGTAGGCCAATGGGTCAATAATTTGCCCGTAACATGACATCACATATATTAGATTATACAAAGTTATTGAGGTTTTTACTAATGCCATTTTATTAAGCTCAATCCAAGAAATTAGAGCATATACTAAAACTGACAAAAATTGAATTAGAGTCTTGATGAAATTTATTTTACAATTAGTTTATTATGGATCTGGTTTGACAATCTAGCGTTAGATCGATGGAATATCTGAGTTTGGCCAGAATTAACTGGATATTGCGAATGATTGGACCATTTTCTCGATTGCTGGGAGGTGTTTGACG
>DATBGR010000149.1:0-4218 GCA_036557905.1 Nitrososphaeraceae archaeon
GCTATGCTAATTAACTTCCTCATAGCTGGCTCTCTTGCTATAGGAATGCGCATCATGCAAGCAGATGTGCCGGTAATAAAGGTAGATTGGATACCTCAAAATGTATTATGGTATGCCTTTTTAACTGCTCATGGACAGGTCATGCTCTTTGGAGTTATATCAGTAAACACAATGTGGTTTGGATACTATGCTATGAGCAAGTGGGGCAGAAAACCCATTAGCGGAATGAAATGGGCAAAAGCATCATTTTGGATTGCGGAAGCAGCAATTATTCTAATCTTTTTAGCAGCTCTATCTGGATTTGGTGCCGGATGGTATAATTTGATGCCTCTCACATTCTTGCCTGGTAGGCCAGAGATGGCGTGGGGAACGTTATCTGCTGGTATGTTTCTAGTTGCAGATGTTCTAGTAGGTATTTTCCTCACAATATTTTGTCTTGTGACCTTTGCAACTCTATTAAGAGGAAAGCTTCCAACTGGAACTCAGATCTTTGAGTATATGCATGAAAGAGATGAAAAAGACAAAAAACACGAAGATCCGTTGGTAATAGAAAATCAAGATGCAACAAAGGTAGAAAAAGAATTTGTTCATATGGAGAATCTATCTCCGAGTGTAAGATGGATATCTTTACTTGGCATTAATTCGTGGTTTCCCAAAAAATTAAGAGACACTCATCCCGCTGTTCCAATAGTACTTGTATCTGTGTTTGCGACTGCACTAGTTCAAGTCGTAGGAAATCCTGGACTCTTCTTCCAACTAGCGCAAGGCTTTATATCATTACAAAATCCAATTAATTCAGCAAACTGGTTATTAACTAAAGATGCTTGGTGGTTCTTTGCACATCCTATAGTCTACTTTCCACTTTTAGTTTTTCTTGGCGCCATCTATTTTATTGCACCAAGGTATGGTAAGGAAAGAGTTACGTTCTGGAAATGGAACTATAGAACCTGGCCATTTTATACTGCATTTTCCATTTTAGTCTTCTCACATCACGTATTCATGGATATGCCAAATCCTGCTTGGCTTCAAATGATATCACAAACAGCCAGCCTTGGAATAGTATGGCCTTCAGCAATGACTATAATCACAATTCTGTTATTCGCATGGCGAAGCAAGGTTACTTGGAATATTACTAGCAGGTTCTATTTTGCGGGACTGGCTGGTTGGATGTTTGGAGGATTTCAAGGTACTGAAACTGGTATGTGGGGAACAAATATTTATCTTCATAATACCATGTCACTTCCTGGTCATATTCATCTTATACTACTTTTAGGCCCATTACTTTTTGCATTTGCTATAATGTATGCCATAATCCCAGATCTCACAAAAAAGAAAATGAATAAAACTTTAGGTGAAATTCACTTTTGGCTAACACTATTTGGCGGATTTGGATTTGCACTACTCTTTGTCTTTATTGGTGGCGAAGGAGCTATTCGCAGAGAGGCAAATATGCCAGGTGCATTTGATTGGGCGATGCCATGGTTACTCTTTTTCGCTTTAAACATAGGGATGGCTCAATTCATACTGGTTTATAATTTTGTAAAGACATTAAAAAGAAAAGCAACACGGCAAGAAGTTTCAGAATATGATAAACTACATGAAAATCCTAAAGCGTTAGGCATAACAGAAGGTGCTCCTTAATTCATCCTACAGAAACAATCCTGAAGAGGTCCTTCTATGTCTTCCCGATGTCCGGAATTTTAATTTTTTCCATTTTTGGTTTTATATTTTTTTCTTCCTATCCTGGTCAAACTAATAATAGAACTACTAATACTAAATTCAAGATCAGTACTAATGATGATGATCACAATAATATAAAATTATGATTTCAAAAATATCCAACGGTATGAGATTATGATACGTAATGATTATATATAAAAGAGACGTTGTAATTATTTCAATATTTTCGTATCTTGTCATTATTTCAACTCAGCCGCCAATATTGGAATCCACGGAGATCTCTCTTGCAGGGCATATGGTACTGGAACATTCAATCTTTTTCTTATTGGGTGCATTGTCTGTCATGCTAGGAGAAATTATTCTAAGAAATCTTGTTTTTCTCTCACTGCCTTCATCTGCTTCACAAAACAATAAGAACACAATACTTGACCGAACCTCATTAAGATCTGCCATAACTTCTAAATGGAAACATATTTTAAGCAAAATTTTTATCGTTAACCGATCAGGATACAGATACATATGGATAATAGCTTCCGTTTTTATCTTGGCAATTTGGCATATACCTTTAATTTTTGATTATGCTGAACACCATATACAAATACACATAGCCCAACACATATCATTTATTGTTGTAGGAGCAACTGGTTATTTAGCAATAAGATCATTTGGTGAATCTTTTAATCTATTTCTTCTATTATCTCTGATGGGTCTGATGAGCTTTACTGGTCTATTATTCTCTGTCACGCAGGCTCCGCTATATACTGTATACTCTGTACACGATCATAATGAAGCCGGAACATACATGATTATAATCTCAATAATGATGCTTTTGATAGGTTTTCCAGCATATTTAATTCACAGAGCATTATTCCATACCCAGATTGCTACCAAGAAACCAGAATAATAAAGGGCGGTGGACAGAGGACTAATGAACACACCCCTCGAATACAACTCGATAATCAATGATTATAATTATAATTATTTGCATGTCCTCAACGTTCGAATTACATTTAAGGATGCACCATCTCATCTGCTTGAAAGATTTGCATTTAAAGACTTACGAGCAGTACAACTTATTTAGGAATCAGGCTGTATGAGATATCTTCAAACACAATAGGGTTGAAGTATTTGCTGCCGGTCGAACCATTAATGAACGCATAATGTTAGAAATAGAGTCGAGTCAATGGTAGGAGCAGAAATGTCAGCTGATGAATTTGCGAAAAATGCTGAAATCAGTAGCGGTAAGGAAGTTACTCCAAGTTTACTTAGGCTAGCAGCAGCATTGGATTCATTAGTGATAGATGATGTCTTATTGAATGATTCATTATGTTGTAGGTATTGCTTAATCGACCAATCTGTATGCTGCACAGAGCAATAGGTGAAATCAAATATTGGGGGCATTCCAAATAAAAAAATAACTGATTGCGGTCCCCATTTCATATTATTACTTCGTAGAGTTTGATCCGCTTTGGTTTAATGGAGCACCGCCCATAAATTTGCTGGGCGAGGAGGAGGCATTTTTGGCTGTAGCTAATCCTGATGTCACTGCTTCCTTGGGAGAAGCTGTTAGCCCACCGGTCTTATTCACTTTGGTTAGTGCGTTTCCCGAAGAATTTTGGGCGTAAGCTTTGGATACAATTGAGGGTGTTGTAATTATAGCCAATGATAGCAGCGAGATACCAAAAGCAATGCATGCAATTGTGCGCGCTAAACTTTTATTCATTCAACTTAACGTAAGATGTATTCTATATAACAATTGTAGTCACATATTCGATAGAACAATTCTGTAATAATAAAATATATCATAATTTTCCTATTAATAATATTCATTTTCTGAGAATATTGTAGGTGCCTGTACACAAATCCTTGTACTAGTTCATTTCTGTCATTACGTTTTATTTCTTTTTCAGCTGCCAGGTGCTCCACTTCCCGCATTCTCGGTCAGTTTGCATTAGTACGTTAAGTAGACTAGTGCTATGAATGTCCGGTTGCTTAAGCCGACTGATGAACACATACTTCGTTATACAGTACTTAGATCTTCTACATCAGAATCACATTCGGACACTCACTTGTTCATCTAATTGTAGAATGAGTTACAGGAGATATTGATAATGATAAGAAATTCATTTTAAGTACAGCCGATTTTCTTAATGAAACATATTGGATTGTACATACTTCTAGAAGTATGTTGTCGAATAATTTGGATATAGAAGAATTTTACAATAATCTAGATTATTGCATCATACATTGTTGGATGCATGAATCGCTTGAAGTACTTTGAATTGGGATAGTCAAAGGGCATTATTAATGCTTTATAATGGCTCAAAGCAACTTAATTTTTAAAATGACGACGAATATGACGCGATAAGATGCTACTTTTCAGACTTCGGCCAAATGAAAATGTTTTCTATAATCAATTAAAGAATCTACCCACTTTTACCCAATCCAAGAAAACCAAGGCTTGAATTCTTTCTTTCTTGAGCGTAGCATCTTTCATAGTATTTACATGAAAGGCAGAGCTCTGATGGCTCTACTATC
>DATBGR010000150.1:0-4108 GCA_036557905.1 Nitrososphaeraceae archaeon
TCAAAACATTCTTTACATGTTTTTGGTGGTGTTCCTGTAATTGGTTGTTGTGTTGTCGTTGACCGCTGCACTTCGATTGTTGGACTTGCAGTTTGGACAGTTGTCGGTGTTGAAGCCTGTCCAGATTTTCCTTGTTGTGAAATTGTGATTCCACAATTACCGTTACTTATCATATTATCGTTAGTATTAGAAGTAGAAACTGGGTTTAGACAGGAATTGCTAATAGATGCTGCTTGATTAAGATCACCGGTATGCATTTCAATTCTTGCAAATGCAATATCTGTTACCGTAATAGATGACGTGACGACAGCAGCAAGTAGTATTAATGGGACTATTAAAGTTAAGAAGGCCCTATCCATACTGCAATAAGGGTTCCAACAATGGATTTTCGGCTGGATGGAATAAGAACTCAGTTAAATCATATTTATCTTCTTCAAAAATATCTAGTGCAAAACGTTAGCAATAATCTGGATGGCAAGTCCTTATTCTATTACCTTATCTAATTTGATATATAGAATAGTGCACATAACTGTGCTTGTATCGGACATAATAAAAATGGCTAACGATATAAAAATCAATATTAGACAACTTGTAGAAAGTGACTTGCCAGTAGCTAGTCACATGCTTCGTTTGGCTTTTGGCACTTTCTTAGGACTACCAGATCCGATGACATTTTCTGGTGACGCTGATAATGTAAAGACAAGATTCTTAACAGATCCGACTTCGACATTAGCAGCTGAATGTGCTAATGGTCAACTTGTGGGTTTTAATTTTGTTACAAATTGGGGAAGTGTTGGGTTTTTTGGGCCGTTAATTGTCCATCCAGACTATTGGGATCAAGGTGTAGCCAAGCAATTACTTGGACCAACAATGAATATTTTTGATAAAAAATGGCATACAAAACATGTAGGTTTGTTTACGTTTGCTCAGAGTACAAAACATGTCGGGCTTTATCAAAAGTTTGGCTTTTGGCCTCGTTTTCTTACCATGATAATGTCAAGACCTACATGGCCAGTTGAAGAACAAGAGCAAGAGCAACAGCAGCAGAGAAAAAGAAACAATAGCAATACACGTTCAATTTATTGGTCTAAATATTCTGAAATACCAGAACACAAACAAGAACAAACTTTGGATAAGTGCAGGTTATTAACAAATAGTGTGTATGACGGATTAGATGTAAAACATGAAATTGTTGCTGTTAACAACCAGAATCTAGGAGATACAATACTACTTTATAGAAACCACAATCACAATAATAATAGAACAAAAGACAATAACAACAATTTAGCAGGCTTTGTTGTCTGTCATTGTGGAGCCGGCTCCGAAGCTGGAAGTGGTGTCTGCTATATCAAGTTTGGAATAGTATTATCAGACAACTATTCCCAAGAGAATTTCAGGACCTTGTTAAATGCAACTTCATTATTGGCTAAAGATAGACGTCTATCTAGAATTGTAGCTGGAGTTAATACAGAACGAAGTGAAGCTTATCATTATATGGTAGCATCTGGCTTTAGGGTTGACATACAAGGAGTAGCTATGCATAGACCTAATGAATCAGGCTACAATCGTTCTGATGTATATTTGATAGATGATTGGAGATAGTGATAGTAACAATAATAATCAGTAGATTCGATGTTCTCTCAAATGATTCATTCTTTCAACTATACCCAACGAGTGTGGCAACTGTATCAATCTGCCAAGGACTTGTCCTCAAGGTATGGGAAAAGAACATCTAGTTTTTCCATATCCTTAGTCTTTTATCATGAGTTATGATTTTGGAAATTTGGCAATAAACCTAAAATGCGTAGGAATGTTTTTACACCAGTTCTTGACCATAAATGCAATAGGCGTCCTATAAAAAGAAGGATCAATTTCAACAAAATCAAACACTTGAGAATAGTAACTTAACCATATGGAATTCTCTAGATTAGGAGGATAAAATTGTCCCTGCCAAGCTGTATAACTCCATCCAGAGCAACCAATATGGTATTGTAATTGTTAAGACATATCCCAAACACAATTGTGTTGGATAAGCATTGTGAAGCTATTTTACTTGCTAATTAACAGCTTGCAGGCCCTTAGGCATACACAATATCCATGATGACTTTCACTATTATCAATTCAGTTATAGTTAGCAAAACTATGTGCAATGTGGAGATTTAGATATGCTTTACTAGACGCCACGATGCCAAACGTCTCTTATCACATGATTTGCCAATAATGCTAAATGAGTACGCTATAGAACATAGTAAACTGATAAAATCAGTCAGATTTAATTAGTATAAATCCATTTTTGAGTATACTGTGTCAAAAATTATTATAGTTATAGTGATAGTATTCCTAACCATTTCAATTGTTAGTCTTTGTGGGCAAAAAAATTTGCTGGCCTTTCGAGAAACCTTAACTACTCATAGCACAAATTTCAACAATAATCCTTTCAATCTATCATCCAATTTACTCTACACAAAGATTTTAGATATGGAAGAAACCCTGCAAGTGAACAAGAATAAGAATTTGTCAGGTGTTATAAATCAAGCCGATCTCAAAGAGAATACCATAATTGATAATAATTACGATAATGACTCTTTCAGTACGTTTCAGCATGAATTTTGTGGTCTTAATACACAAACCAATTCTAATACATATGTAACTGAATATGTCCTTCCACAAGCCTGTGAGATGCCTCTAGGAACTGCTTTCGATGGTGATGCAAAAAAGGTCTGGTACGTATCAACTAAAAATGGTGTGTTAGGAAGCTACAATATTAAAGAAAACAGATTTGATCAAGAACGCATCATTCCAGAATGGAATTCGCGTAAGGATTCTCATAGCTTTTCTCAAGTATGGGACATGAAAGTTAATAGGAATACAGGGGATGTATGGTTTACAGATGAGAAAGGAAATGCAATATGGAGGTTTCTCAAGTCATCACAAAAATTTGAAACATATAAGATTCCAGGGCTCTCACAATATTTCGGCACAACATATCCTATTTCTATGGAATTTGCCCACGATGATAATAATAATAGTAATAGGGATGATAATAATGTTTTATTCTTTGTAGGCACGTATTCCGAATCACTTTGGTACGCCAACATTGCTCAATTGAAGAACGGAACATCAGAAGGAATTTCTCAGATTATTCTTCCTGTTGCGAGTAATTTTAAAGGAATTGATCCTATTTATATTACCACAGGCTCACTTGCATACGATAGTAAAAGAAATGACATATGGATCTCGGTAATGGCATATTCTAAGAAAGGTTACTTGTTAAAATATAATGTAGACACAAGAACTTTCGACAAGTTCGAATTACCTAAAGAACTAAGCTCACCTTTAGGAATGACTGTAGACCACTCTGGAGATCTATGGGTCACAAATGCAGGTACAAGCACATTTTATAAATTCAAATCGCATAAACTTAATGATGATAACAGTAATTCCAGAATTGTAAAATTTGTCACTTCAACGGCTTCACCTAGAATCTTTAGTAATATTAATGGCTTGTCTGATTCAAAAAATAATAACAGCAATGCCAATACTATCTCTAAACATGCTTATACACTTCCATACTGGATTAAAAAGTCAGGTGGATCTTTATGGTTTAACGAATGGGAAGGAAACAAAATTGCTCGATTTGATTCTTCGCATAAGATGCTGATAGAATATTGGATTCCATCGCAAAATAGGTTATGGGGCACATGTTCTTCATTTAATAATACAACGAAGTCTATTTCCCATAATAGCGAAAATAACTCTCTGCAAAAATGTGGCATTGCCAATGTTCTGCAATTTTCCACAAAGAATGGCAATAATAATGGCAACAATAACAAAGATAGACAGATTTGGTTTACAGAATGGTCTGAAAATAAGATTGGCAAAATAGATGTTTCAGATAGACATCTGCCATTTTCAGTAGGAGTTTCTTACCCAGATTCAGATTCGAAGGAGTTAACAATCAAAAGAGGAGAAAGTGAGAAGATCAATGTTAAAGTCTTATCAACAGGATCTCATACTTCATTTAATCCTAAAAATGAAGTCGATAATCATATTATCCATATGATCGTTTCTGGAACTTTCACACCAACTGGAGACCTTGGGAATTCAA
>DATBGR010000151.1:0-5859 GCA_036557905.1 Nitrososphaeraceae archaeon
TCAGGCTTTTCCACAGCTTTCAGATTTCCCTTTATCCATGTCCCGTCATCTAATTGAAATAGCGGATACTCCCTTGAATCGAAACCTGAAGGTTTCATGACTTGTTTATTATTTACAAATATTTTTGCACCTCTAGAAATCCTTATTGCAAAAGCCTTTGAAAGATATTCTGTCAATATGTTATCTGATATTAATTTTTTCTTTGCTTTCTTAATAACCACCTTGAGTCCTGGGTGTGAAAGTGCATCAACATTATTGATCGGTTCCATTGTAAATCCATCTAGTTCATCAGTCATCTGAATTTTCATTCCAACTTTTGCGCTATGACTGAAGAATTCAACTGTTCCAATAGAAGATAAATTAAGGAAGCTTAACTTACCTAGTCCCTTTTGGCCTATGATATTTTCATCCATTATATCATAAGACGAAACTCTCCCATCTACGATCTTATCCCCTATTGCCACATGTTTGAACCTATGATAATCCTCAATGCCAGTTCCCCAATCCTCAATTACTATGTCCCCATCTGGGGGAACATCTGTGTATATTTCTACTCTTTTAAGGTCTTTTGTCATCTGATCAAGTGCATTACTTACTGCCTCTTTGTATGCCGATTTTGGATTCTTATACAAATATTTTGAAAGCTCACGTATTATGCCACGACCAAATTCGGGCCTTTCTTTTGTTGGTGATTGCTGTTGTATAGAGGGTATTGTGATTGTCATCGAACTTAGATGCTTCCTTGGAGATTGTCAAACTTATTGTAAACATATTCCTGAGAATGTATAATCGTATTTTTTATGAATATTGGCTTCCCATCTGAACATAACTGTAATCGATCTTTTTTTACTAACTTAATCCTATTTTCTGCTGACCTTGTTCGGTTAATCATATTCAAAACTGCCGAAGTGCTTCTTATAAATTAGAAGGCAAGTATTTTCTAATTATATTTTAGTCAACTAGTTGATCAACTAGGTATAAATATACAACTATCCTAGTCTGTTCATGGTTTCACAGAGGGAAATCGAGTGGCTAGGAAATATACCTCCATATTACTATAGCAATCAACGATATCGTGATGCCTTGATCTTTTTTGGCGGTTGCATACACGAGATGGGCATGAATCATCTGTCCATATTTAGACTTAATGATAAGCTTAGTCAACATTACATCAAATATCATAAATCGAGTATTGAAGAGATAGACTCAGTATTGCAAATACTTCCAGAAGTTAGGACGAAATTAGAGGAGATTGGGTTACTGACTATTGAAAATAATATTGTATCACCTAAGTTTGGAGAGATTACTTCCTTCTACAAAACAATGGAGTTTATGCATTATAGTATCAAAAGAAGAGTAAGATGGTGTTGTTATTTCCTGTATTATAATCACATCAGTATTATGTCTGCTAATACAAAAGCTGAATCCAAATTTACTATTGATGATGTTGTCAAACTTATTGGTGAAAGGATTGATAGAAATAAAATCATATTGACAATCGATGGAATACGAAGAGGATATGATCAGAATGGAATAATTTTTGAGAGAAATGGGGGATCAGTGTTATATCAAAGGAGATATCCAATTAGTTTCAAAATACTTAGTCTCTGGACAACGGCGAAAATGGGGATCGAAATTACTTGGGGATGTTATTTTGGAATATCTAGATCTATGTGCTTATTCTAATAATGATCTTTCTCGAATAGTTAAGGCTGACAAATCAACAATATCTAGAAAAATGCAACAATTAAAATACTATGACTTGGTAAAGCCCGTTTTTACTGGAGGTCCAGATAGAATTTATTATATTACAAATTGTGAAAATTGTCCATGGGATTTAACAATAGAAGAATGTCGAGATAAATCGATTACAACTTTGCAAAAGATATTCAAAGAAAGGTATAATATTAAGTTGGAGAAGTCAACGTTCAGTGATATAAAGGACAATCACACGCTGAAGCATGTATCAGAAGTCTACAGAGAAACTTCCTCGCAATCATATATTGAAATGGAAAAACAAAAGTTAATGGATAGATTAATGACAAATATTACTAATAGTTTCAAAAATAGAAATCGTGGCAGGAACTCCAAAAATAAAGATTCATCTTTGGGTTTACCTTTGCCACGAACATTGGATCATTAGCTTCAGATTGAAATAAATACATGCATATTCAATGAAAAATAGTTAGCTAATATTTCCAAAATCTATCTTATCCCTAATATGGTTATATGTGGACCTCTTTTGAAGAGGTTCAGGATCACTTACCTGATCTACAACGTTACAACGCACATGGAAAGCAATATTTGGAATATAATAAAGCTCTGGTCCACTAGATTAAAACCCAACTTGTGCTTCACATCGTCTATCGTTTGCTGCAGCTCTTCTATTTTATCTGCCTTGATTTCTAGGATCTGAACCTTTCTACGTAGTCTATTCTCCTCGTTTATTGTTAACAAGTCAACAGCCTTGAGATATTCCATTAGGATTTCACTAGCATCTGGTCTATAATAAGAATTAGACAAACCTATAGAATGACCTAGCAGCATCTCTCTGGCTTCAGGATTAACCTTGGCTCTTATCATATTGGTGGTAACAAACTTTCTAAAACCATGGCTTGCCTTGACTTCTTTCCTAGGTCTACCATTGGTCATTGTTTCAGTAAGGTGTTCAACCTTTTGAATGCCAGAAGCGAGAAGCATTTCACGTATGAGGAACCCTAGTGCATCTAATGATAGATGTCTTGGATTCCTTGCCTTGTCTGGATTGTCTCTGTCAAATTGCTCTCTTATCAAAGGTGATTCAGCACTAATTTTCTCATAATACCTTTCTCTATAGGCGACGTAGGAATCTATAGCGTTAGCACATTCGGGAGAACAGAAGCAATAGTATTCCTCTCTGGTATTTTCATAAGCTGTTATTTGGTATAGGCTATGATCCTCAACTTTAGTTAGGTGTTTCATCTTCAGATCAGGAATCGCACCAATACGCATACCTGTTGAGGCTAGCAGTAGGACTACAACCCTAATTCTCTCATCAGCCTTTGCTAAAAGTTGTCGAATCTCTTCTGTTGTGTATGCCCTATCTTTCATAACTCTGCTATTTTCCCCTAGTAATTGCTCACTTTTTTCCAATTTAGCACTAGATCGTTCATCTCGTAGAACTTACGTAACGCCGCTAGTCTAACAGACAAAATGGAATAGGACAGTTTTTGATTTATTCGTTGATCAACCAAATATGATATTATTTGCTGTTCTATTGTCTTGGTATCTTGATTTATGAGACTTGAAGCCTTGTCAATGTTGATAAATCGCATGAAGTGGTTTATTGCCTGCCCATATACCTGAATGGTTGCTTTTGAGTGTAATGAGTTAATAAAATTAAAATATTCTGTCTCTTGCTCTAATCCTTGTTCTTGCTTTTGTTCCTGCTGATTCCGCCCCATATATTAACTAACAGGTAAAAGGAAGGTATAGCAAATATTTAACCTAGTTTAGGTCACGATAAAAGGATCTTTTTCCTAGATTCTAAGTACTGATTATTTTTATACTCGTAAACATTTGATTACTAGAGAGGAACATTGTATGTACTCAAATTATAGTACCAATCTAAAACTCGTCGTGATTGTTTTAACACTGATCTCTTCGATATCTTTTGGCATGTCTTTAAACACCATTCCTACAACATTGAATTTCAACAAAATTGCCTTCGCCCAGCAGAACCCTGTCCTGCCAAATTATAAAGGAAATCATCGAGCTATCGAACCATCTAATACGGTCAATAATAGGGCAGATTTGGCTTCTAGCGAGATTCAACCCAACTTATTGGTGCATTATCAGCCTATAACTCCTACAACTCATTCTGAAAATTCCGACGAAGCAAGTCTCCGCAGCTTCCCGACATCGACAACAGATATGATTAACTCAACTACTCCCTCTAGTCTTGTTCAATCTGTATCATTGACACATTATCAGCCTATAACTCCTGCAGATTCAACTGACTCTCTCTCAAGTCCAGATAATAGCGATAATGAACATGCAAGCACAAATGATGGTGGACATCACAGCGGCAACGACAATGGCCACGATGGGGAAAGTCATTCCGATAATGCACATCACGAGTCTTCATCCAGTCATAATAACGATGGACATAGTGGGAGCTCAGGTCATCATAGTAGTGGCCATTTCAGTAGTCATCACCATGGAGCATTTGCTTCAGCCGGTAGTGGTGGAGCATTTGCTTCAGCCGGCTAATTAAATCTGTGCATATACAACAATAGTTTATAATAGTACTGCTCTATCTCGGCTTTGGTCATCACTAGAGTGCAACTATCTACGTTACCATAGTGGACGCCTAAAATAACTCTGAAATTATATCTTTCATATTTATAAGTGGGATATAATATATTTTTTGAGATACATAAAAAGAAATGATTTTTGTTTTGGAGCTAAAGCTGCTGATTTAGCATAAGTTGTATTCAATCATAAGACCTAGACTCTTATTACGGCCAGAATTGGAATTATGCAAACTATCATTGTTTACGAATAATGATATATGGAATACATGTTTATATTATTGATCTCACATATACAATAGTATACTGAAGACAGGAACAGTTCCCAAACCAGGACTCGATTTCAATTCACATACCGCTGAACGTGCATATAACAATGTATTATTTGAAAGTATGATTGAAGATGTTACATCAGGTCTTATACCTTATTATCAAAAACTGCTTTACAAGATATCACAAGATAACACCTCGATAATTGTAGATTATATTATGTCCATGAGAACGGAGGTGAATCTCGCCGATAATTATAGACGAGACACCATCTCACAATTGGCTAGTTTTTCAATAATTTGTCATAATAAACCGTTTAAACAAGTAACGAGAGAGGATGTCATCTCATTTCTCCGCAGTTCTCAAGCCTGTGGACGTAGATCCATTACATAAATGCATTGGTACATATAACACATACAGGATGTATCTCATCAGGTTTTTCAAATGGTTATATTCTCCAGATATTGAACCTGACAAGAGATCAAAGCCAGAAATAATACAGAACATACCAACACTAAGAAGAAAGGAACAGTCAATTTACAAGCCTACTGATCTATGGGCAGAAGAAGATGATGTCATGTTCCTAAGGTATTGTCCAAGCAAACGCATGAAATGTTATCATACTATCTCACGAGATACTAGTTGCAGGCCTCATGAAATACTTAGGTTAAAGATAAAGGACATTGTGTTCAAGACTGCCGGCAACTGCCAGTATGCCGAGGTCGTTGTCAATGGAAAAACGGGGACAAGACCTATCCAGCTGATAGACTCATTACCTTATCTCAAGGACTACCTCGAGCATGAACATCCTCAAAGTAGAAATCCAAACTCGATAACTTATTTCTGGAATCCATAAGAGCATTGGCAAGGAAATGCGTGTTGGAAGTGTATATCAGGTATATGAGAAATACAAAAAGGAATATTTTCCAAAGCTACTAGCAAGCCCGACTGTACCACCTGAAGATAAAGATAAGATAAAGGATCTATTAAAGAAGCGATGGAATCCATACATTAGACAAGCATTAAACACATGGAATATCCTTGTGAACTAGGTGGCTAATAATATTTAAAGACAGAAATCACATATCTATCAAGCTCACGCTCAAATTTTTTGGACATACTTACACTTGACACACTGTTTAACATGACTTTTCTTATTTGGCTTTCCCCATTCATGTTCACAACTTTCTTGTTGCTTATACCACTCTTCTAATTCAGAAACAAATTCTTTACGCGACTCTATCGAATGTGGTAGATTATCGTAGATTCCATTCAATTCATAATTTATTCTAGGATA
>DATBGR010000152.1:0-4439 GCA_036557905.1 Nitrososphaeraceae archaeon
CATAGTAAGAGAAGAAGATGGGTTGTAGAAAGAACTAACTCCTGGCACAACAGGTTCAGAAAACTTTAGATTAGATATGAAAAGAAATTAGAAAACTATTTTGCGTTGGTATGTTTGGGATGTTGCATTATAATATACAGGAGAATAGTTTTGGGATAGACTCTTATACATTAAAACAATGTAAGAATTAATATAACCTCTTAAATCAGTCTTATTTGATAGCTGATTCCGAACCTATTCGCGCCAGAAGAACATGATGCATAAGTTGTAATTTCGGTATCTTTTTCCAATGGCTTAATGAATAACCAATAACCATCAGCCACTAATCGCCTAAGCCCAGGGGAGATCTGGAAAATATTTTCTTTCGGCAGGATCATCTCAAAGAATGGAGATTGGACCCTATATTCCTTTAGTCTTGTTCTTGTTTCTACTCCATCAATCTTTACTTCTAGCTCTGCAACAACATCCATTCTTTTCTTAGCGATGGAAATCATTTCTTCATTAGTTTGACCATCTACGTCCGAAATCGATACCCAGTTAATTATCGGCATAAATATAGATTTGCCGGCCTGCATGAAAATAGTACGATTTTGAGAAGCATTGTCCACTTTAAAGCCGTCTACAGTTTGACATAAAAAAAGGACGTTTCGATCATTTTGATTGACATTGGCATATTTACCACTTGCATCATAAGCCGGGTTGCTTGAGATAGGCACCGAGAGCAGCCACTGCCACCACTTTACACTCCATTCACCGTAAGATAGGCCATAAGGTCTGGATTCGACGGGAAATAGGGAGATTGATATAGACTGCATTATTCCGTGCAATCTATAACATCTACCAGTATTTACGCTATTTCCCAGCTCTTGTGAAGTTACTGATGCGTTTAGATTTGATCATTTGAACATAAAATATAGATTTCCAATATATTTCGAAATCGAGTTATCAGTAACATGGATTTTCTTATATAAGAGATTTTATTAGACTTTTTACGTGAGTATGCAGAGTTGTTAGACAAAGCCAAGAATTCGCGAAATATAAAGCCTATGGATGAGAAAAGGCTTAATGATTTTGCTTCAGCTGTGATGCAGGATTTGGATGCTACTGCGCATTGTGCGCTCTCATACATTGGAGACAAATTAGGACTTTACAAGGCAATGGCCAATGCTAAAGACATGGAATTAACATGTCGCGAACTTGCAAGCTTCACTAGTACAGATGAAAGGTATGTTAGAGAATGGTTAGCCGAACAAGCATCCAAGAGTTATATCTTGTATGACCCCTTGACTGAAAAATATAAGTTACCAAACGAGCACGCCGCGGTTTTGGCTGATGAAACTAGTAGCACCTTTTTGGCTGGTGGATTTCAGTTGGTGGTATCTCTTTTGAAGCAGCAAAACAAGATCACACGAGCTTTTCGCAAGGGGGATGGTATCGAATGGGCCAGTCATGACAAGAGTGTATTTGAAGGCCAAGCACGTCTAAACGGTAGTCTGTATAGGGTCAATATATCGAAAAAGTGGATACCATCCCTTGCAGGCGTAGAAGAAAAACTATGTCGTCCTAAGGGAGCAAGAGTCGCTGACGTTGGGTGTGGCTATGGTGTTTCTACCACCGCTATGGCTAAATCATACCCCAATTCGAGCTTTATTGGAATAGACAACCATAATTTATCCATCAAAATAGCTCGCGAGAGGGCAAAACAACAAGGATTAGGCAATGACGAAAGATTGAGATTCATCACGGCTCGAGCAGAAACCTTTTCAAAGAGTTATGGATATGACCTTATAACATTCTTTGATTGTTTCCATGACATGGGTAACCCAATTGCCGTTGGACGACATATAAGAAATGTACTCAAACCGGACGGAACATTGATGTTGGTGGAGATGTCATCCAGCGACAAAGTGGAAGAGAATATAAATAGCCCGGTTGGGACTAACGGCTATGCTGGATCTATTTTGGTGTGCCTGCCAACAGCCTTTGCACAAATGAAAAAATCTAAGAAAATAGGAACAGATAGTGAATTAGTCGATCTCCCCTTAGGTGGAATGTCTGGTGCAAAAGCCATAGAAAGTTTAGTACGTGCGTGTGGCTTTTCCAAATTCAGATGTGCTCTGAAAGATGATTTCAACATGATTCTTGAGGCAAGACCATAGTGATATAATTCTCTGGAGATTATTAGGACGAGATGTTTCTTTCAATTTCACTCTGTTACTGTGCCATCCGCGTTTTCCGTTTTTCGAGTTTAATCCTTTATATGACCAACTAATACCTCTAATGGTTGGAATTCTCGGACTCGTTAGGGATAAGCAATTCCTCGTTAATGGCATCATTATAAGGAAGTTGCCCCATCATGAATTAGTACCGAAGATAAGAATGCGGTTTTTCTTAATTCCTTAAATAACGCTACGTCTGCCTAGATATCTCGTTTCTGATCGTAGAAAAGCCAAAATCAGCAGAGGAGTCTACAATATTCCAGAATCACAAAATGATTATTGAATTGTCTTTGGAATTATTTTTGAATTGTTGAAAGTCAATTTACTTTAGATTCGTAATTTTTAGTTCTAATATCTTGCAACATTTCATTTCTATAGTAGATACCATCGACTCATGATACTGTGGTAGAGTGTTTCACTTTTCTACTTAATTCTTAGTAATCCTCAGCGTTGGAATCAATAATTAAGAAAGAACCTCCCAGTCGCCCTGAAATTCTTTCATACGACAAATAACCTCATCCATATTTTACATATTACATTCAGTTCTCGTCTGAATACAACAATCCATAGATATCATATTGTCAACCATATAAGTGCACTTCAATTCTGAATAAACTACTTGACTACGTGTATGTTCTAGAGCCAGCCATCTCTAATTCTCTAGATCGTTATGATTTAGAAGAGATATTTCTTGTTGCGTCTCCTTTTTTCTTGTTGACATAAACTCAAGATTTTCTTCAAAATTTCCAGAATAACCGAGGTATTATAGTACCCTGTAACTGGAGACACATATTTTAAATAACATGTTCCTGTCGCGCAACATCTAGCACTCTCATGTGATAGTCGCTAAAAGCGTTCGATCGATGCAGGCTTAATTTGCGGACAGTTTATTAATTACCTCCCGTTGATAATAATATGCATAGAAAGTTGGCTATCATGAAAGCCTTACTTGCACGTAACGCCTCAATGCACTATATTGGGAAAACTGTCATAAAACGTACTCCAGGGGATGTCACTGTCGTGGGACATAACTAGGGCGAGTGTATAAAGAAATCATCTCACATACACATTGAAGTCAAATTAATTTGTGGCTTCTACACTAAAATCAGAATGTAAGAGGGCGTAGATTGTGGTAGAAAGTTGATATAAAGGAATGCGGATAATTCGATCTGACAAAGCCTCTATTGTACACTAGACGCTGATGGAAATGTTAATTTATATGGTTATACTTTAATAGCTTGTAATTTCTTTCGCTCTTAGGGGTTACCTATCCGGTTTACGGCTGCCCAAAGACAATAGATCGTATTTCTATATTTGCTTATTTCTCAGAACCACCTAAAACATATAAGAAATGGTACTTTTAAACATATATTGCATTACGGGTTACTTACGATTACATCAAATGGTATATATTTAAAAAATCTAATCTTGGTTTCTTCACTAGGCTATATTGATTTGATTAGCTTTGATGTAGGATATACTTATTAAAATGTTCCGTCGCTCGCCTACCCATTATTGATTGTGTGACTTCAAAAGTCTCGAGACCTGGGACAATAGCTCTAACAACGGGTATTTCCAACTTAGGATTAGTTAGGTCAACAATTATAATTCTTTTTAATCCAGCCTGTCTCAACTTATTTAAAATCAAGTTGATATCATCCAAAATATCGTTCGAGTTGTATGTTACGATCTCATCGAACTTGATCTTGCATTTGTGAACGGCTTTGGTTTGACCTGTAGTTTGAAGAGCAGCCATGAATGGCCACTTTCTCATATAAATCTCATCGTTCTCTTTATACAGTATTTTCTTCAAATCATCTCGTGCCCCTTGAATATTGACCGCTCTAGTCTGCGACATCTCCGTGATCGCACGAATCAATGCTATCCTAGCATCATTGTGTGTTCCGTAGCCTTTGGCAAAAAGCCCATACTCGTGAGATATCCATTCGACACTACTTGCAACGAAAGTTGGGATTCCAATATCGTGCTGTGTTATCTTCTTTATCGTTAACGAAATTCCCGATCTATTGAATCTATTAACTAACTTTTTTATCGAATTCATCTCATTGGCGATTTCAGAAATATCAACTTCAGGAAAAATGGTGGGATCGTCGACAAAATTGTCTCCGTATCGAATCTCATTTACGGGATACCCTCCGTTTTCTGCATTTTTTACAGAATCCGTTATATTTTCTAAAATGTTGTACGGTATAGAAGAAG
>DATBGR010000153.1:0-7440 GCA_036557905.1 Nitrososphaeraceae archaeon
AAATCTGTAAGACATACTTTAAAATCGTTTTGGCAAAACGATTTGACAAACGATGCTGCCGGTCTAAAGAATTTTCCAGTTAGAACTCACTTGGAAAAGACAATTGCTCAGACTGTGAAATTCTTCAAGGCTTTAAATAATAACGAGGGCCATCCGGCAATTTTAGGAGTAGAACCATTTAACGAACCGCATCCTGTGGGTATTGAGCCCGATAAGTTTGAACAAGAGTTTCTCTATAATTATTATATAAATATAGAAAAAGAAGTTCGGCAGTACGACGATCGGCTATTTTTGTTCATGGAACCTAGAGTCGACTGGACCGTTTCAGAAGCTAGTAATAGTAAATCTCTTATGGGTAAATCAGTCTTTAGTGCAAAGCGCACCTTCAATCTTGGATTCATAAGGAACGTTATGATTGATGGTAAGATGGAACATAAGGAAATCAGGACAAACTTACCTTCTGAACGAGGATTGTTAAAAACCATATCTCCCAGGGGTATACTATCCTTCCATTATTACGATGTCATGGCAATCGCAGGCTCTTATCTGAAGATACCAGAAAACTTGACTAGGATTAAAAGACTCTGGCCAGACATCTTTGCACAATTGGTTGAGGCAGCCGAGGAACGGGATTTCGTTCCATTCTTGACCGAATTTGGAGGTCTTCAAGATGCCGAGCAAATTCGAGAATATCTTGATATAAATTTCAATCAGATCGAATCATTTTTGTTAAATTCAACCTTGTGGAATTATGATCTATATAATACTGAAGACGGTAAAGACAATTGGAATTTGGAAAATTATTCAATTTTGGGACCAAATCGCACACCGAGAAATATAGATGTTGTAGTACGACCTTATCCTATGCGTAGCTCTGCTGAACCGATAGTCCTCTTTTTTGACCACAAGACAAAGTATTCCGTCTTAATTTTAAAGGGCGAACCGTTGGAATCATGTCCCACTATCATTTATGTTCCGATTCATATGCACTACTCTCCAGAATTTGCCGTGTGGGCAACGAGTAAGAAAGTGCGGTGGGACAAGGAAAATCAACTACTCTATTGGTATCCTGACAAGGAACAGAGATTAAATCAAGTCATATTGGGAAAACCTGGAGAAATAAATGAAGAAAACTTACCCAACAAATCAAAGTCACTGCTCAACAATACTGTGTTAGTAGGTACCTTCCCCGGATGATAATTTTTACACTATAATGCTTCTTCCGATCTGAATGTTCAAAAAGATGATAGGGTCACATAGTGTGCCATCGTTAGGATCCAACTCTTTTCATCTTTGAACCACACCTAGGACATGCTGCTTGATTGTGCTTTGTCCCGCAGCTCATACAATAATAGCTTAACGAACTGCCGCTACCATATCCTCCAAACATCGAAGAACCAGACAAGCCCATCTTTTTCAATGCTCTTTTCCTCATGTAAAAGCTAAGTAGTATAAATACTGCAATTATGATTGGTAAAGAGAACGGGAATGGTATAAACAGTGAAATAGCAAGACTGATTCCAAGTGATATTGCTATCCACAATAACTGTTGTGAAAGAAAGTCTCTGTTGCTACTCAACCAATTGATCACTCATATATTCATTATTACTATATTAAATACTATCCTTTTTGATAATTTGGATTGCGCCGGAAGATCTATAAAATTTATTAGAATTAACATTGATATAACAACAATTTTTGACCTTTCATGATGCATTACTATACTCGTGATAAATGCTGATTTATGGTTCAAGTTCATATTAAGCAATGTCGCTTTCATCACATTTAAATTAGATTCCACGACAAGAATTGTTACATCGACCAAACCGATGGGGAACATGACTGAATAGTGCTATCGTTATAGCACTATTCAGTCAAAGTTGTTTTTAGCTTATCTTACTAAATTGTCAAGAGACGTTACAATTCGATTACAATGCGAAAGATTTTCGGAAAGACTGCCCTTAGTCGGCTTAGATATGCAGATAGGTAAATAGATAGGAATTTGGTAGGCGGTTAGACTACAAGTATTTCTAGCTCATCGTAGGCATCTTTCACGGCCAATAGAAAAAGGGTATCGTCATAAACTAGGAGCCAGTCCCTAATTCCTAGAATTGGTAATTTTCTCAATAACAAGCTTCCAGTGTCTTTCAGTTTAGTCAGCAAATATGCGAACTGAAACTTTCCTAGTCTTGGAAGATTAAATAGGGTTTCTTGTAGTTCTATCCCCCCTGATCCTCCTTGAATGTTCATTCCAATTTTATCTCCAAATCTATTTTCAATCTTTGCAGTCACATAACTCTGACCAATGTTGAAGCTATCAATATTCAACATCACCTTAGAGCTAGCCACATTACTTTGTGGTAATTCTTTGAATAATTCCCTAGACATTTCATCAAAAAAGGATAGGATCAAATGTTGTCATACCCCAATTGATTGTCATCCATTAAGAACATACCGGTAGTCTGGAAAAGTCATAGTATACTGCCATATTAAGGATGTTGAATCCACACTTGCCATCCATGGTATAAGAGATCTGAATTCCTTTCCTGTATTATTCGTATTTTTATTTAATTGCAATCATACACTTATTTCCTTTTGCCAGACTATTGCACAGCTAGTTCCTTGGATCTCAATTTGAGAATACATCGTTTTTCCACGCTCTGTCAGATAAGGAACGGATGTCAAAGTTCTGTAATTTTTCAGGCCATGCGAAAAAAAGAGGAATCGACTTTCGTAATTCTACATTTTATATGCGGATTTAAATCTACGAGTAAAGAAAATCGCAAATGCAAACAAACCGCTTATCAAGAGTGCTGAACCAGTAAATGATGGAAATTCTGGAACTACCACATATCCTCTTGCAATGCCGTTTCTAGACAAGTCTGGTACGGATCCTGTTTTCTGCAATCCCTTGATTTTTATCTCTAGCTGGTACACATCCTTTGCAGGGAATGCAACATTCTCAGTACCCAGTCCATTTTTGGCTAAGAGATTTTCTTTCTTTACTGCGGTTGTACCATTTTTATCAAGTATTATCAGATCATATTTGACATCAGAATTTAATGAACCAGAAGTCATGGCATCACTAAACTGGATCTTGACCGTTGATTCCTTTGTTGGTTCAAGTGGATTAGGTGACCAGCTAACAATCACATGAATTGCTCCGGTGTCGGTGACAAGGTCTGAAGAGGTCTGAGCAGTGGCAGTCGCAGCTGGAGTTCCTTTATTGGACTCCGTATTACTCATTAATGCAAATGTCATCAGTCCTTCATCTGGAGCTTTTTGTTTGTTAAGGACGTTAGGGTTAGGATTACTTCTACCACTACTATTGGTACCGTTATTTCCGTTAGTATTAGCATTAGTGAGGCCGCTTGAGTTGGCTGCTATAAGAACGAGTTTTGGTTTGACCATATTTTGAGCGTAAACATTAGCACCTCTATCTAGATGAATACTACGAACGTCATTATTGTTATTATTATAACTATATTCATATGCTGTCTTGTTGACAGTTGCAGACGGAGATCCTTGTCCTAATTTTTTTATCGTTGTGGAGACCGTAGTTGTATTCGATGCCTTTGCTGTCGTAGTTGTTGCTGTTGCTGTTTTATTACTGGAATTATTAGTATTATTAGTACTACCGACATTACTGGCATTCACAGGCAATGAAGAGGAGGAAGAGCTATTCTTGGTAGCAGTAGCAATACCACTAACATTTCCTTGATGTTGTTGTTCAGGATGCTCCAATTGCTTCTGTCTTGCCTCTGCTATCTTTATGATATCGTCCTTGTTGATCAAATAATGCAGAACTAGTGCATTAGGAAAAGAGAAAGGATCTATTGCCAACGATCTTCCAGTGACAGGGATACCATTAACTGTTGCATTGAAAGAGCCAGCAAAACCGCTACCAACAAAACTCTTCCAGGATTTTGGCAACCTGAGTTCTTCATGGACGAAGATATTTTGTTGTTTTATTCTCGACAAATTCCAGTCAAATGGCATCTGCCATGTTATATTCTTTGTATTTGGATCAAACTTGAAATTGTTGATTTTATCATAGTAAGATATGAGTGTGCTATTATATTTTTGACCAGAATCAGCAATGTTATTACGATAAACATCACCAACACTAAGATAGGAATCAAATTTTGGTGCTTGTTCTGGTATGAAAAGATTCCTGTCATTATCAATTCCAAAGATTTCTATGTGAATATGATATAGTCCGCCTTGATTAAGTACTGGGCCTCGTATGTTTATTGTACCACCTGGATCAGCAACCCATGCATTTTGAAATGGATCTCGTTCACCATTAATCGTAACCTGCCCGCCTGTAGTGTTGATTGGTTCTATTTTAAGCGTCAACAATCCATTATGAGCATGGAAAAAGTCTCTCAAAATTGGCTTTGTGCCTGATCCTGCTTGAGAGGTTCCTTTAGTAACAGTAATATCGTAAGTAACGTGTTGGATAGTTTCGTTAGTATTTGCATCAAACAGCCGCATTTGTAAATATGTATTACCCTTAGTATCAGTGGTTAGAATTGGAGGACTTACCTTTACGAAGAGACTCGCTTTTCTATTGCCAACTGTAGCGGGGGGAAGATTTTCTTGAGTAAGTCCGTCGGCATATGCTTTCTGGTTAAAATATTCAGATACAAATAATGTTGTCGAAGATAAAATCGCAACAAAGAACAGGGCAGCAATAACTGAAACATAACCCTTCGAACACCTAAACAATAATACTAGCTGATTCTCATTCCATATTTATTTATTTATTAATCATTGCCTGATCGCCATAAGTTAGTTGGAATCAAATTCGACTAGGTAAATCACTTATGCTCCAAAGGTGAGATTAGAAAAGAGAATAAAATATAAGGGTTCAATATTCTGGAAAAGCAGGAAGCGAGAATTCGAAATGGAAATAAATTTCCATAGGGCGCTAAATACGATTAGTAATAATGGCCTAACATGGATAGATTTACCCAGGCCTACTCGAGAAGACATGGGATATCTCGAAGAGGCGTTCTCTTTTCATGATTTGAATTTGGAAGACTCACTTTCCAAAACTCAACTCCCAAAAATAGATAGATACAAAGATCATATGTTTATCATTTTACATTTCCCGACCAAGGACAAGGAAAAAAATATGCCAAAAGTCAGTCAACTATCTATATTTCTTGGTACCGATTATTTAGTTACAATTCATCAAGGCGAACTAGAACCACTTATTGAGCTGTTTCAAGTCTGTTCAAAAGATGCCAAGCAACGTGAGAATTTAATGGGCAAAACCTCAGGTTATCTACTGCACACTATAATAGACGTCTTGGTTGATGACCTATTCCACATTCTTATGAAGATTGTAGGAAATTTAGATGATATTGAAGAGGCAGTATTTGATGCAAAAATATCAGAGGCAAGGGAGATTTCTGTTCTGAGAAGAGAGATCACCATCTTAAGAAGGATAGTTATGCCACTAAGAAGGGTCGTCAGTGAATTGGCAAGAGATGTTCAACAATTTTCTAATGAAGATCTTACACGATATTTCTACGACGTTAAGGATCATATTGATAAGGTGCTCGAAACACTAGATGGATCAAGAGAAACAATAGAGATTTACAAAGACACAGATTTCATGTTAAGTAGTGAAAAATCTAACAAAATTTTGTCAGTTCTGACCATACTCTTTACATTATCTATCCCAGTTACGGTAATCAGTACCTTTTACGGGATGAATGTGCATATTCCAGGGGATAATCAGACAGGACCCTGGACGTTTTTGGGTCCCTACAGCACATTTTTTGTTCTGGTCGCAGCAACTGTCATATCTACAGCAGTCATGCTATTGTATTTCAAGCGCGTAGGATGGATCGGTGTATCCTAAATGGCTCATATTTCTTAAAGCGATGCAATCTTAACGATTTTCATCCAATAAGTTACAAACAAAACTGGCGCCAAAAGAATATTGATGCCCTCCCTTCGTTCTCACGGCCATTACAAAGTCTCGATTCTGTTATGACATGACTTTGACTGTGCGACGTGCTATTTAATGCCATTATCTAAAAGCTCGATAAACGTTTCTAATTTATCTCTAGGCACGACCGCTCCGCACGCTCTATCATGCCCTCCTCCACTACCTCCAAGCTCTAGCGCTACATCGTTAACTAATCTACCTAAATGTGTCTTGCAATCCTTCGAACCACGAATCGAAACAACATACGACTTGATCTCATCCCTGAATTTATACACCATCGCAGCAGGTTTTTCCGATACACCTAAGACAAAATTTACCACCATGCTTGACGCCAGATCCAAAGTACTTTGAGCATAAGCAAGATTTTTGCGTTTAACGATAGATCCACGAAGAGACTTTACGCCTTCGGAAATCTTTTTTGCATATCTTTGAGCGATCAAAAAGCCTCCTTCAATCTCATGTGGATATTTCATTTGAGACAAAACATTCACCAAATTTTGCAAAAATTCATCATCATGTTGATTCGCTGAAATCATATAAGCCAATGCAGTTGCCTCAAGCATCAGAAACTGTCGATCGTATCTGGAAACAATAGAAGATGCAATTGGTTTGTCTTCCATATAGTCTGTCAGAGCACCAGCTGCTGCAAAAAAAGACGCACTAGGATCAAGCCTTCTTTTAAAAGTCTTGTAAATTTGGACACTCGTGCACTCCTGAAGCGAGTGGATTAGTTTCACTCCGGTTTTTTTTAGTAAATTACGAGATTCCTGATTGATATCATGATGATCTACATACGTAACTTTGTACCCATTTGCAATAATTTTTTCTATACTTTCTACAAATCTTCTTTCCACCTTCTTATTAAGTCCTAAATCGCAGATAAACAACATCCCTCTTCTTCCGCCAGTCCCATCAAATCCGGAGGTTAAATCTACAATCTGATTCAACCTTGATATTATATTAGCGTAGTCCACTAGTATAACCGATATAGTTGATTTGTATGCAGCCGTAATCAATATGGAAGATGCTAAACCATCAACATCTTCTTTGTGGGATAAGCAAATCACTCTAGCCCTCCTAGGCTGATCTGATTTACCTAAAGTACGTACGGACTTGGATTTTGAATGATCATTTTCTACGGAATTTGATCCTAAAGAAACCATCACCTATTATTTCATTCTGGACGCGTACTAGCCCAAATTTAATGTATCGTATCTATAAGCCTTAAAAATCAAAAGTCAACAACATCACCAGTTTGATGCTACCAAGATCTAACAAATATACAATAGTTATTTTCTAATAAAAAAAGTTACACAGGATCAATCAACCCAAGAATATTCTGGATGCATACGTTCTTTACGCATTCTAATGTACTATCAAGGACTAGCCAGCCATGTGGTATTCCACGCATTGCAGAATTAACAAACGACAACGGAACATGTTGATCGTTCGAATAATACAGCTAATTTAGGTGC
>DATBGR010000154.1:0-6329 GCA_036557905.1 Nitrososphaeraceae archaeon
GTCATCAACAACCAAGATCCTAGGGCGTTCGTCTTCTAATCGATTGTTGATCAATGCATATTGAAAAAAATTACTAATATTTAATGTTATCAAACTATATAATGAAATAGTTTATCAAGCAACACACGATGATTGACAATACTTGATTTGTTTATTGCATGAAGAATATAAGAATATTCTACAAAAAACGTCTGAAGTACTAGTAAGAAGTGTTAATATGTATATAAATTCAATACTGATTAGAAATTCGAAAAGAAAATTAGTATGAGATATGTTACCTATCGCTTAAAAGATATGCTAACGGTCAATATTCGTTATGCATCCAGATGACCTGAAGATAATATGGATTTGTCAAGATTGCGACTCCCATTTCATATTCTATTCCGATGTAATTGATCATAAAGAGCAGACTGGACACTCCAAATTGATAAAAAATAGCATAATGTCTAAAGAATCCATTGGGAAATAATTCCAGTTCTACTATTATTATTATTATTGTTCTATACGTGATTCGTATAGAATATTTAGTTGGGCTATGGTTAAATGAAAGGAATCTAGCCCATATCTAATGGAATAAAGAAAGTAAATGTTGCACCCCGTTCTATATCATTATTTTTTGCCCAAATTTTCCCGCCATGCGCTTCAATTATACTTCGCGAGATGAACAAGCCTAACCCTGTGCCGTTTTCGGACTTGGTCGCAAATTTAGAGAAGAGTCTCGGCAAAATTTCCGAATCTATCCCAAGCCCGGTATCCTTGACAGATACCGTGACTCGATTTGTCGACTTTTGCACCTCCACAGATATAGATCCTTTCTCAGAAAATTTTACTGCATTACTAAGAAGGTTCGAGACAACCTGATACAATCTCCCTTTATCAGCAAAGACATCAATATTAACGGGCTTGTAGATGACCTGAATATTTTGGCTCAGATCAGAATTATTTGTAATCTGTTGTTTTACGTCCTGTACTGCAGCTGCAAGAACGTCATTCAAGTCGAACGGTTCTTTATGTAGTTTAAGACTCTTACTTTCTATTTTTGTGACATCCAAAATATCAGATGCAAGTCGATCAAGTCTTTTTGCATTACGAATAATAGATCTAATTTGTTCGGTGTCAAGGAAGGTAGGTTCTACGCCTGCACTAAACTGTCTTTCCATATACTCCGCATCTCCTAATATTGGCATTATCGGTGTGCGAAGTTCATGAGCTGCGATGTTAATGAATTCTTTTTGCATCCTATCATGGACTTTGAGCTGATCATTGGCAGTTGCGAGTAATCTGTTGGATTCAATCAGGGATTGATTAGCATTCTTAAGCTCACTAGTCCTAGTGTTAACGGCAGTCACTAATCTTCGATTCCAAGAAAGGATTAAAAAGGCCATGCCAATAGAAATACAAGCAATAGTAGCGACAACTATGGTACTAAAATTCTTTTGTTGGTCAATTAAGTACCCAACATCGCTAGTCAAGTTATGAGGTGATCCTATGAATATAGTCCAAAGATGTTTGCCATTTATTAATACTGGTTGGTAAGAAATGGTGCTCGTGTTTCCTCGGAAGGTGATATCCTCTGCTCCAGGACTATCGCCCAACGATCGTTTCAAAATATTATTGTATGATTTTTTTGCGTCTTCAGGAATTGTAGATTGGAATTCATCGGACAAATAGTTCTTTCCAACGAGTGTATGATTTCTGGCATAGATAAAAACACCGTTCTCGTCCATAAGACCCAGGCTACTTATAAAGTAAGGCGAGAGTCCTTTCTGCAAGAATTTACCTATAGTTTGCACACTAATTGCCGCAATTATTATTCCTCCAAAATTTCTTGACTGTGTTGAGTTTCCAGAATTTGAGCCAGTCGTAGTTGCTGTGGAGCTAGACATGTTAGTATCGATAATTGGATAGGAAATATACAACCTAGGAATCTTGTCAGGAGACTCGAAGATGCTACTATAGTAAGGAACTTGCATATCCCTTGGGACGGTAAAAAATTGACGGTCGCTTAAATTAAATCCCTTATATTTTTTGAGAGTTGTGGGATCTATATTACTCCAGGTGATAATTCTACCGTCCTTATCGAGCCAGTAGTAACCATCGGTTAAGTGCTTGGTCGATTCCTGTGCCGCGTTAAGTAACACTTGGCCAGTTTTGACATCACTAACGTTTTGAAATGGGGGTGCATTTGTAAGAGCCTGTAAATTGTTAGTAACCGAATCTATACTATGTACCAGAATCTGGGATAAATCGTGTGATTCTATCTTTGCATTGGATCGCACATCCATAGATGCGATACGTGATATCTCATTTGCTGTAATCGTAGAATACTGGTACGAAATAGCTGACAGAATTATCCCTATAGTGGCAATAGAAAGGAGGATTGCAAGATTACTTTTTGTAAGCGTTGTCTTTATCAAGAGTTGATATCTAATTCTACCCAATTCTAATACATAAAGTATGAATATCGAATTTCTATCATATTCTTTCACTAGTATTTTTAAAATGATCTAATATACCTATGAGACATGACCAATGCTACAGATAAAAAGCAAATTCTAGATGCGATTGTATGGTTTCATCGAAACGTGAGGTAATACCTTTGAATTGGCGCAGGAACAAATCTCTAGTTATAGAAGAATATCTAGTATAAAGTGCGAGGTATTCGATTAAACTTATGGCTAATTTCGGTAGGAAATTTGAAGTAAAATTTTATTAATTATTTTCTCTACGGAGTACTACCCTGAAGGCTGGCTACAAAATTCGATGCCGTGTTTCGGCAAGGTTCTAGGTTCTGATAAGTTGGATTTGATCGTTGAGAATATGCAAAAGTAGGGATTTAATTAATTAGTTTTATATCTAATCAATCAGTTAATATTTGCGTGGCTCTGCCAAAATCTTGTTCTTTTAGATCCAATCGAGTTAATTGTGCTTTGCCTCCGAGCTATATTCTTTCGCTTCAAGACAATGATAATAACGAATACATGATTGGAGCAGTTTGCGATTCACATAAGAATGCCATAAAGACTAGAATTCAGGCCTTGCAAGCCAGTTCAAGAATACCTAGTGGTAAGATAAAATTTGATCCTGTGATCATTCTAGGTACGAATTGTTTGAAGATTCCCGAAGGGGAGTATGACAATTTTCGATGAATGGTTCTTTCGACTAGCTCTCCATTAATCTCATTTACCTAGATCTTGTACCTACTATCAATAATAGATTCAGAATCATCAACTCATGAATGGTTGCTGACAGTTTCTCTAGAAATGATTCAAATCTGAAGTGTATTTGTCTGAAATAATCAGATTATCTCCATATCCCAGCTGCATCAAATTGTGGCCTTAAGTGTCGTATCCTAGAATTGGGCCAGCTGGCGAAAAGGGTCTTTGAAAGAGGCTGAAACCAGCAATAGCGTGACATAATAAAATTAGGTCCATTTGTCATAGTGGATTTAGGGAATGAGGTATAGGTAGCAAACGACTACCCTAGATAGAATTTTAACATTCCTAGCATTGTGATCTACTTCCGATTAAGATCAGAAAAATAGACTTAGAAGAATGACTTTTGCCAACAATTCGAAAGAACTGACTCCATTATATATAATCAAAAATGAAATGTTTAAAGCATCTATATCATTTCAGCCTTTCTGATAGATGGATCCGATAGATAAGGCCATTCTAGTATCGCTATATATATGCTCATTAGACCAAAGTCAAACCCCACTAGAGAGGATTAGAACTCGCTTTTTGCTGCCCACTGACCTTTATACACTTAGGATAGAAGATCTAGTCTCCAAAGGATTTGTCGATAAGAATACCAATAGATTGACCTTCATAGGAAGAGACGCTATCAAGGTGGTTTTAGTAGGAGGAGTGTTCGACTTGATCCACCCGGGTCATATTAGAACCTTACTCGGAGCGAGAACACATGGTGATGTGTTGATCGTAGTAATTGCACGAACCTCTACTGCACAAAAAATAAAGAAGTATAGACAGGTATTTCATAATGAAGATTTGCGTAAGGAATTAGTATCATCCCTAAGCTTTGTGGATCTAGCAGTAATTGGAAGCGAAAGATCACTTTATGATACTGTTGAATTCATCAAGCCAGATATTATTGCACTAGGATATGATCAGGCCCATAGTGAGAGAGAAATCGCAGAAAACTGCAGAAAAAGGAATCTTAATGCTATGGTAATTCGGCTAAACACTCCAGTACCAGGAATTAAGAGCTCTAAGATAAAAGAAGAACTAGGAGAATCGATTTATGGGATCTAATGGATAACAAGCCTTTCAATGCTTGGTAATTTTAGTGTGAACACTAATCTTGATCTTGTCTCCGTTCTGAATATCTAAATACTCCTTGATGCATACTGGGGCTATAACCTCTAATAGACTATTATCATAATGTGTCCTTTCCAAAACCAGAATTGCCGAATTAGGAATTTTCCCGTCATTTATATCTGCAGGATAACATTTAACCCAACCATATGTTCGTGAACCGTCATTAAATCCATCAATGTAGATATTATGACATCTATCTATATCGCGTCTAGAATTGGCAAACATCATTTCAGATAATTTTACATTTAAGGTCCCAGGATATGGTTGGAAACCTAATTTTTCCTTAAATTGTGTTTTGTATCCCTCAAGCGACATGTAATAGGCACCCTCGCCCATGCCGGAAACGACTCTCCCTTCAAACGTGATTATTTTTGATGAGGGTGATTCTAATGCCTTGTTGAGTAATGTCGAAATATTTTCGATTTGTTTATAGCCTCGATCTGTTACACGAATCATGAATTTCTGACCTTGTCGAGTTCGTACAATTAGTCCAAGGGATTCCAATTCCAATAAGTGTTTCGATGCAGCTTGTTGAGATTTGTTTATGCGTTTTCCCAATTTGCTAGTATTTATTTCAATAAAGCTTTGGCCTGCACCCAACACTAACAATTCCGCCAGAGTAGGTAGATGGACTAAGCTGACATCTGACATTTGGTCAACAACTATCTAATTTCTGGTGCCAATATCTCCGAATGTTCTTATTTTTATATCCATCGGCTTCTTGAATTCAGCCGTTCTATGTCCAACTATATATTCAATGCCTGCCTTGTTTGCAGCTTCCACGAGTCTTTGAGTAACTATACCATCCAGAACCAACACTTTGGCACCCTCCGTCCCATCTAGGCGCTTTAGCAAGTCTGACACGGGGACTTTTAAAAGAATCTTCAACGAACCATCCAAAACCACGGCCTCTAAAGTTTCATTAATTTGAGGATAAACATCTCTAACTATCGATACTATTTCCTGATTATCCTGATTATCAACATCATGTGTAGCCGGAATCGTTTGAGGCTGCGATGATTCGCGCTCACTAGAAATAGGATATTCCTGCCTCTCTTTTCGGTGAGTATGTCTACGCTCCTGTGGTTGTTCGGTGGCTACAACGTCAGGAATACTGACAGGGGCTACCTCTCGTAATATTTCTGCGAGCTCCAATGGGGTACAATCTTCAACCTCTCTTCCTGGTGGAGCCCGGACTACGCGATCCATCTTTACCATACCCTGCAGCTCCTTTAGAATTAGGTCACCTGCTCTATCTCCATCCAGAAAAGCTACCACTCTTTTTCCATCAGTGAGTTTCGTTATAGATTCGTCTATTTTTGCTCCCTCTATAGCAATAGCATTATCAAAGCCTGCACGGAGAAGATTTATCACGTCTGCTCGTCCCTCTACTAGTATGATCCAATCTGAATCAAAAACGCCGCTTCCACAGGCAAGTTGAGCTTTGCCAAAAGCTGTCAACTTTCCTGGCTTACTGGCGTCATAAACATCCTTGAGCATTTCTTCTCCTTCACTAATGGTCTTTGTTGCCCAATCTTGAACAATTTTCTTTGCTCGATCTACAATGACCTTTTTCTTTATAGCCCTAATATCATCAATGCCAACAAGGGCGAACTTTGCCTGAAAGGGTCCTACCTTATCTATACTTTCAATCGCAGCTGCTATGAGCGCAGCAGTTGAGATATCAGTACTCATTGGGATTAAAGCGTCACCTTTTGCCATATTGGACCTTGTGTCAACATTAACTTCAATCCTTCCGACCTTTGAAACTTTTTGCAGCTCGTTCAGGTTCATCTCAGGACCGAGTAGGCCTTCAGTTTGTCCGAAGATCGCTCCGATTATATCGGCCTTTTCAACTAAACCATCAACCTCGAATTTTAATTTAACATGATACTTTACGATACCGGTACTAGGCAATTTC
Source organism: Nitrososphaeraceae archaeon (assembly GCA_036557905.1). Lineage (GTDB taxonomy): Archaea > Thermoproteota > Nitrososphaeria > Nitrososphaerales > Nitrososphaeraceae > JARBAU01. The sequence goes on from DATBGR010000154.1 coordinate 6,262, forward strand.
ATAACCTCATTATTATTAAGTGAATTTACGGAGTCATCGCTTGAATATAAGTGCTTTGACAATATCCA
>DATBGR010000155.1:0-3123 GCA_036557905.1 Nitrososphaeraceae archaeon
CTACCCATAAAACAGAATAGCCTACTTTTTCTTCGATTAGCAAATCGATAGGAAAATTTGAATCTAGCTCTATCATTTGTTCTTCTAACGATTTTGCTTTAAGAAAAGATGGATCGTATTGCTTAGATACACATATTACTCTAAAAAAATAGGTTTTACGATATCTATTCTTGAATTTGCCACCAACTATGCGAGATAGTTGCTTCAAGTCAGCTACCGTTACAATGTTACCCTTGAAGTCTTTAACAATGAAATACCCTACTTCAGTTCTTAGTGCGAGATCCAATACGTATGAATTTATTCTGTAGTTTAGGCTTGAACTAATTCCTTCATGTGATTTGCCAAACTTCCTTTTAAAGAATAATTTAGCCTTACCTATATAGTCTGCCCGAATATTAAGGAGATCCGATCTTAATTCGGGGAACACTACTCTGGCTAAATTCAATATCCTTTCTCCAGTAGTAGCACCTGAAGGCACAGTTGTACCAAAAACTAGGATATATGATTGTTGTAAATAATCCTCGTTCCATTCCTTCTGGCTTTTTTTTAACTTTCGAGATCTAAAAGCATAATATATCACACCCACAGAAGGGATTGAGATTGAAAACAAAACGTCTTCAACATTCAGAGTATCTTGTCTATTAGCGTAAGCATATATCAGAAACACAGAAAGATAACCTATCAGAACCATAAACATAAGGGAGATTCCAGCTCTTATTTCATTCTGTAATTTCCCATTAAGATAAGCCCTCTGGGATATACTAAGCGTAGCGTCCTCATGCTCTTCTTGCATTTTATTTTATATGCCTATTTTAATTATATATGCTAAGATCACAAATTGTGATCATGCTTTCACTAAAGGTTAAACTACATTCAAAACTTCTGCAGATTTCACTATAGTCTTTACTTCATTATAAAGTATGACATAAAGTTGTCTACAAAAAAAATTTGCGTACGCCCGCAACTAAATATGGCGGCTGCAATAGAGCAAACTAAAGGTACACAAAAACAATCATCAAAACTTGAAAATTCAAAAAGAGAAGGCAGTCAACTAATAAGACTTCAGGAAGAGAGGAGTGATTTTATGAAAATACTAAAACCACTCTACCTTATACTCGCAATTTCAATGCTGGCTCTTACTCACGTGCACCAGGCTCAAGCTCAATCTTCAGGAACTGACTGGGCGAGTATATGCCATACAGTTGAACCTGTCCTAGTACAACCCTGTAATGTATATGTATATCAAGATGGTACTTTTACACAAGAAGGCGAAAGAGCATTTGGCTGCATTAGAAATGGCGTGTTAATGGCAGGAGGAGCTATTGCACTTGGCGTACCTACACCAATCATTATCGGCGGGTTAAGAATACTTGCTGGCCAGACTGGTTGCGATAATATCGTAAATTGGAATCTAGTAAATAGAAATGATCTGACGACTTTACAGAATCTGCTTCCGAATTCATGAGCGGAGTTGGAATCAGAAATGGTATCTAGATATAGCGAGAGGTCTACCAAATTTTGCTTGCCAGGAGATATTGCAATATGAAGATCCAGGCTACTCAAAGTCAGTCTGTAAATAATGCGCAGCGAGGCCTAAAAGTGCGCATAGGATATAAAAAATACATTGGTTACTCCAAAATATACTGCCTAAATTCTCAATCTCTGTTGGGAGTTCAGATGCTCGGTAAAGACAGAATAAGGTTCACTATCCCGCAGTACAAGTATAGCGAAGTAATGCTGCTTGGTCTCGAGACAGAGTTATATAATGTGAATAAGGGCGGCAGAGTTCTTTAGAGGAGATTGATCTATAGATGTACAATAGCATATTTACAGCAATGATTACCATCTTGGTTTTCATCACTTTGATACCCAATGCTTTTGCACATGTATCATTCCAACAACGCTATAACGATGGATATGGTGCTGGACAGAACTATGCAGCCTGTGACTACAACAATTGCGATAATAGTGCTCACGGATACGATACAGGGTGTTCAACTGATAAAAAGCATACCTACGAATACTGCCAAGGGTATTCGTTAGGTTATCAGACTAAGTGGAATTCATTAGCGCACGAAAGTACAACTACACAACAGTCACAAGCCCAAGCTCAAGATGGATTTAATGTGAATATAGATGGTAGTCACAATAATGTAGTCATAGCCCCTAGACAGGTCCAAGTACAATCATCATCAGGTAGTCTATCAGATTCTCAGTATTTTGATAATACTGCAGGTAACGGCTATAGATAGGTGTTAGAGGCTGTTGCTTTTGGAACCAGTGTGTCAGATGAAGACAATTAGCCTAATGTACAGTATGTATGAATTCGCCTTAGACAAAAAGAAGAATAATACAGCACATACATTCGGAAAGTACCTGAACAAGTCTTCGTATAATAATATTTGTAGAATGATAAAATATATCGCATTTGCCATAGTTTTAATGGGGCGCGACCATAGTGCATATTGTGCCTTTGGCGCATGTAAAAGAACTCCTATTCTAGATCCCGGCAGCGTTCCTACACGAAGCACTGTTAAAGTACTTTCATGTACTATTACACTACATAACACCAGAAATAAGTTTAGAGTCTGTGTTACGGATATCGAAAGCACACATGGATTATGTCATTATATGAATACGACCGAAGAGGAAGACCGATTGCCAGATAATAATATAGATATAGATGCAGGTGTATTTGCATTTCCCCCATCGACATTTCCGGTCAATGACACTGTACAGCTATGCGTAAAAAGTATTCCAATACATATCAAACGCTGTGTATGGGATAAGAATGAAGAACTCAATAGGGTAACTAAATATGGTGCGGACAGATCATCATTTAAACCCACATCTGGAATAGTACAAAGACCAAAGATAATGAATTATACGAATCTCGGGGGCGGGATTGTATAGTGAATTCTAAGACAAAATTGCTGTTAATAGTATCATTGATTTTAATGAGTTTACTTTTTAATAAACCCTCTAGCGCCTTTTTTGATTTTGAAGACAGAGATAATATCAATCATGATTCAGCATTAGCATTTGGATCACCCTCTGATCCATCCCGAAATAATACGGATATGCAGTCCACAACATCTCCAATTTATAAAACAAATAATTCAT
>DATBGR010000156.1:0-3961 GCA_036557905.1 Nitrososphaeraceae archaeon
TATAAATCAACTAATGGTCAGGCTCATTCTAACCCTGCCTTGCTCAGTCGCACAAAATATCTTGATATGATGAGATCTACATTTGAAGAGCAGTTAAAGGTGCTAGGCTATGATTTCGTAAAAGATGTGGTAGGAGTTAAGACCCTTGCAGATATACTCTGATGATAACATAGAAGCAAAAAAACAAAGAATAGCCAAAGTTAAAGAAGGTGTCAAATTTATTTTAACACACTTTGAAGGTCGTCAATCGCTATTTCCAAGGAAAATGTCTACTTTATTAAGTCAAGGTAGACAATTTACTGTCTTTGATAAAGAACAAATTCTAAATGAATGCATAAAAGCAAATTTCACAGATTGTAGGTTAAATGGTTACCCTGTTTTATCAGATGATGATATATCTACCGCAGTACAGGCTCCGAACTTAATCTTTATTGATATCGATTTTGCCACTGATGATTATGAAAATTCATTATCTGAATCAAGCAAGACACTATCCAAATCTTTAAAGATAATAAAAAATAAATTGGAGGGATTTACTCCAACAGTTCTCTGGACTGGCAATGGGTACCACATTTACATTGTACTGGATACAAGACCACTCGAGTTAATTACTGAATTAACTGAATTGTCAAGGCAGCCTTCAAAAGAGTTTTTGAGATTTGCAGAAATTATATTTACCAGTGGAAAAGCAGATCCCAAACATAATCACTCATTTAGTTCTTATTTGTTAAGAATCCCACATACTTTTAATTCTAAATGTATCACTAAGAATGCAGATCCCGAAGTCAAAATTATTCAAAGATTTGATCTTCAAAATATACCAAAGTTTAATACATGCATGCTATGTGAATTTCGTTTATATCTTGCAGATCTAAATATCAAAAGGAAGAGAGCTTTTATTAAACAAGATCAGAAAATAAGACAGTACAATAAGTGTAACAATTCCCAATCTATAACTTATAAAATACCACAGTCATATCAATGGGTTGAAACTGTACTCCAATCACCGATACCAGACCATAGGAAATTTACCTTAGATCTTGTCTTGACACCATATCTACTTAATATTCAAAGTATATCATTTGATCAAGCGTTTTCAATACTCCATGATTGGATTACAAGGTGCAATAATCTCAAGAACTTACAACCTTCTCTGCACAGTTTTCTTGATTACAGAATAATGCTAGCAATCGATAGATCAGCTCAAAGTTGCATACCTCCAATAAGAATAGATACTATCAAGAAAAACTATCCTGATTGGTACAAAGACTTCGTACAATGGCATTTATTTAGCTAAATGTCTCAAATTCTGAGTGTATAAAGATAGTTCACTGTCGATTAATAATTATTTAATATCTGTAATGGTTGTAGAACAGATGGCATAATCTACACTTGGTTCTTGCCGTCTACACCTCTTTATTTTGTTCTATAGCTACAGAACACTGTAACTCAATGATTCAATAATTGATGATATTGACCTTGCATGATCCCATATCAATGCATTGGTAGGATAATGATCATAACATAGCATTAGTCGTAATTATTAATAAAACGAACCTTATTTCATCAATACTTCGTTGACTAGATTATTGCCAATCTGCAAGTCATTTAATCAGTATTGAAAAATTGTATATCAGTCATTTTTTTGAATCGCATATTCGAAAAATATAAAAGATCTGGCAAAAATCATCAATAATGGTATTGCACCAATTCTTTTCACTCTCATTTATACTACTCGCTTTAGGTCTAATATGTTTGATGTCTTACACATTCTTAATTCACAACGCTAATGGAAATACGTTTATAGGCAGAAATTCAACAAGCGGGAAAAGTTTGGATGTATCAGTAGAAAAGCTTAGTATTCATTCTGCTCCTGACTTGAAAGAGCTTTTTAAGGTATTCTTTTTTAAACCACATACAAATACGATACAACAGCATGTCGACTATGATTTTTTGATGTTAAAAGATGGTAAAACAGTATTTCAACGCTCTAACGAGACTGGTGATCCCCAAGTTCCACTGCATACCACATATGGGCAGCCCGAGATTCCTGTCCGGAACAATCAAAACATATCGAATGGAAATTATATTATCAAGATTTCAATATATGGTATACTATTCAATCCAATCAAGCCAGAAGTTTCAGAATTCAAATTTAATATGACAACTTGACTTAAGTTATATTATAAATTTATTCGTATCTATCCTTAATTCAGCAATGGCTATTCAAAAACGATGTATTTTCTGATAGATAAAATCTATTTAATAGCGCAATAACAACATATATCTGATGAAAGAATCAAGACGTTCACTTTTAATCTCTTTCTGATGATCAATTGTGTAGTTCAACTCCAGAATTCGACTTTTGAGAAATTGTGTGTACGTGGACGAAATGCCGATAGTATTGTCAAACAACCACGCTGCTGTAAACACTCGGATAATTTCGTAGTTAAAAGACAATCATACAACGTGTGCAGAACGAAACAAAATCTCTGTCTTGATTAAGGATATGATTTTCTGGAGATTAAGGACGGCGTTATCAAGAAAGGATGTCTGCTACATATTCGACATAGAGTAGAACAATCTATACCAAAAGATGGTAACCACTATAGCAAGAGAATATGGAATGTAGAAAGAGCCAACTCCTGGCACAACAGGTTCAGAAAACTTTTGATTAGATATGAAAGAAGGTGGAAAACTATTTTACGTTAGTATATTTGGGATGTTGCATTATAATATACAGAAGGATAATTTTGAGATAGGCCAAGTGGAAGAACACATGGCGACAGAAAACTTAGCAAGCAAGGCAGCAATAAAAGATAGTGACATATCTACTACCTATTGTTATATCGGATTATTTTGGGGAATATCATTCTATCCTTGTGCAGTCGCTGTGGTATGTGGTATTCCAATATATCATTTAATGAGTTCTTCATCTTCTGAGTTTGGTCAAGGGTACCTTTCCAATGATAAACCATATTGCCATTTCGATCGTTATTGTATTTTTGATACCGCGTAGTAAAGTCCTGTAATCCTTGTTTTTCAGTATAGTCAATAACATGTAGACGACTATGTGTATCATAGACCATTGATGATCCAACAGTTATGCAATGAGCACTGACAAATGATCATCTGCTATTTTCGTGGTACTGTGAAGTGGTTATCAGGGTTTCTGTCCATATACTATGAACCCAGGAATAGCAGCTAAAAATTCTCCCTCTTGGTCTTTTCTCTCCAAGTAACTCCACATCTGCTTATATTCATCTTCAGTTAACGCACCACTTTGCAATGCATTTTTAATTATACCATTACAAATATGAACGAATAAAGTATAATGCGATAATAGAACATGTGGTACAATTTTGATATTTCTTAAGCCAGCTTCCTTGAACAAGGAAGGTAGCTGACGTCCTATCCATCCATTGACTACGCTGTAGCACATTAGATGCATAATCTTTCTGGTCAAGGTACGGTTATTATGATTAACCATTGCACCGTCCATATCTAGGTCAAATATTACAATACGTCCTCCAGACTTTGTAACTCTAACCATTTCAGCTATTGCTTTTCTAGGATCATCTATATGTATTAACAGTCTTTCTGCACGACTACAATCAAAGGAGTTATCTGCAAAATCAAGATGAAGTACATTACCAATGTGGAATTCAACAGTCGGCAGCTTTTCTTTTGCCTTTAGTTCATATCTTTTTCTGGCTTCCATAATCATTTTCTCACTATTGTCCACACCAGTGACACGACCGGTGTTACCAACAAGTTCTGCTAATGATATCACATCATCACCAGTTCCACAACCTACATCAAGTATGGATTGATTATTTCCTATATTTAGAAGAGATGACATTAATTTCTTGCATGCCTGAACTGATTCTATTTTGTTTCCCTCATCAACAAATTTGATAAAGAATTCAGGAGATTGAGCTTGATCTATTGTATCAAAATG
>DATBGR010000157.1:0-4853 GCA_036557905.1 Nitrososphaeraceae archaeon
TCCCCGCTATGCTCAAAATCCTTTATTGTAGACTTGCGTTCAGATACGTTATCATATTTGGCGATGAGTTCGACTAATGCCCCTGTGGCATCAACTAAATTGGAAGTCTGCCCTTCAAGTATATCAATTATTGCTTCATCGTTTGATTTCAGCCATGAAAACCAATGTGCAGTACTATTCATTAGTCTTTCTCAAATGAAAGGAACTAAATAATATTAAAAGTATTACCTAGGATTTGTACCCAGCAATGTAAATGAAATTATTGCCTATCGGAGTGGGTTGTTTTTCTACGGCGAGTAAAATTATCTATAGAAATAATTAGTTTCAAACTGATATTAGAAGATCGGCAGATGAAACCGTCTTACTAAATATAAAATATAAAAGCTGCATCTAGAAGCGCCTATAAAGATGGAACAGCAAATTCTGTCTAAAAGGATTAGACTTGTCCCTTCTTGGGTCTCATATAAGTACCAAACATAACCTGAAATAACAATAACATTTCCAACAACAAAAACATTCTATTCTATCTGATCTGCCAGAAACAAGCCCTCGATTAGTTTCGGCATTACGGCTCATACCGTAGGTGAAACTACATTAGAAGGCGTTGTAATAGATGAAGTGTGATTTTATCAGAATTATTACATGCATGGGTTTTTTTAGCAAGAAAATTTCCACAATCATGACAACGAAATATAATTGCAAAATATCCAATGGTCAAACGTATCTCTATCTACTCACAAGTAATCATTTTTCACTTTTTTATGCTCTCGATTAAAAATATCTGCTATCTTATTCTTAATGAATAGTTCAAAAATTGCTAACAAACTGATTGACGCTTGGATTGTTTTTCCTCTACAAATTTAGTACAATCACATTCTAAACAGAACTCGACAGGCGTTACTTTTCCAGTCATTATATTTGTAATGGACGAAGACATATGGTACACCTTGGGATGTTTACATGTGCAAAGCATAGCTTCATCCATTTTTTGAATTCTAATAAGCATTCTCGTTCATTCTTCTTAACTTTCGTTATCAATCTTCTAGATTGTGGTGATAGTTCACTTTACTCTAGATTGAGATAATTTCGAATACTAATCAAAAGTAATGTCTAATCGCTGTGATCAATCGAAGTTTGGCATTGGACCGCGTTTCCTAGGTCCCTCCATCTGGGAAAATGGAACGAGACTCATCAACTCATTCGACAGGAAGGAGATGATAGATGCCAAACCTCAATGAGGTATATGAGCTAAACTATTTAGATATTTGACTCCAAACCAATTAAAATATTCCTCACTTTTAGCATTTGACTGCCTTAATATGAGTAGAACTTAACTTGCACCAGATCTTGAATCAAATTATTCATTTATACTGTTAGTACTATAGTAAGCAAGAAGATCTGATCTTGCTGATTTTGAATGAAACAGTACGACAAGCATTGACTGCAGGCCATCTTGCTCATCTTGTGACTCTAAACGAAAATCAATTGTCTGGGTTGGTCTTGAAGGTGATGAAATAGTCTGCGCTCACCTGAATTTCTACAAAAAATTGAAGAACATTCAACGAGATGCCCGTGTAGCACTCTCAATGATGACTGGTGGAAAAACACGTGGACTAGATAATTATCTTGTGATCAATGGTCGTGCCAGAATCACAGAGGGGGGTGCTCCCGAATTGCTGAATCGACTGGCCCAAGTCTATATTGCTCCAGGTACTATTTATGCTCCTGATGAAGCTCCAGAGGGATATATTACACGTATCACTGTTGAACAAATTCATGGGATTGGGCCCTGGAAAATGATATAGACGGCCAAGCCGTGTCTTCTGATGACTTGACACTGTGTGTGATTTGAGTATTTATTCTGAGGCACTAGGGTTAACTTAGTGAGCATCAGAATGCACTGTATGCCGTTAGCAACAATCCAACGGCTGCTGAAATGCGTAAGCCGAATCTACAGGTACTAGATCCTGCTCGTCGACTTGTATCTCTCCATACACACCGTATCTAGTATTACTATAGTTGTACATATCAATAGTGCTCTCTGCTCTTCTCAATGAATCGCCCTTTAACATGCAAACTTGGCCATTATCTAACCTATATACATTGATCTGACCATATTGATCCAGATAAAGATCTACAAAGATTTTGGACACTTATTGTTACTATCCATATTAATATACGTCAAGGCTCCTTTTGTATCTTTCTATATGACATTCTATTCCGACATGCGATTTATCATATTATTAGGGCATTCGTAGAATAATATTAGATCCATGCGGTGCCGGCAGAAGAGAGCCTCTTGTATCTCAATAATGGGGCTGAATTTTAACTAGTATATAAATGAGCCGAATTCAGTTCCGGACTGAATAAGTGCAGACTGCATACAATTGGCTGTATCTGGGGATTAAAACACTTTATTGGATAGATTAATTAAATAATATATCCATTACTTTTCTTACCAAATTGTTACATGAAAAAGAAAATTCTCAGATTAACTTTCGTGGAGCAAAATTGTTATTCGCAGCATTATCAGCTGTGTCTCTTGCCTCATTACAATTGATGTCGATGCCAAATCCCCTAAAGATCGATAGTACAAGCTCTATCGATGACAACAATAACAACAATAACAACATTGCATATGCTGCGGCATCTGATAATCAAGTCGGAGGGAGACCAATAGCAATAAAATTGAATTATGCTCATTTTGTGCCTCTGACCAATAATAGTCAATTGCACCAGGTTAAGGTTATAGTAGTGTATTCCTTCGCTCCGTCACTCGTAGCCATGAACGGGGTACAAAATGCAGTTATGAAGGTATATGCAAGTAATGGAACGCTGCTAAAGACTACTTCATTTCCTGATGGGCTAAAACTTAATGCTACCGGCCGAGCTCAACTGGCTACAGCTATAGCAGAAAGTACAATAAGGAACGTTACTGCATCGGTAGTGTTTACAGATTCATCAAAAAGCGCAAATTACTCCAATATCTTGGATGTGAAGCTTGGTCTAGGACAGATAATTCAGCCATAAATTAGACTGAGGATATATGGGTAGATAGATTAGTGAATGATTGTATGATGCACAATTGTGGGAGTATTATTCTACTAGCAGTACTCTATAATTCTCAAATTTATATCAATCTCTATCCAGCTCTGACCGCAGTTGAACCACATCTAGGACATTTTCTTTCTTTATGTTCCTTGCCACAACTCATACACGAGAATTTAATCGGATTATTATTATAGATGTTTTCTGGCATGTTATTGTTGCGAAATCCTGAAGAAATTGATCTATATAGTCCTCTAATGCCGTCCTTCATACCAGACTTTCGCAAACTAAGATCCGTCCTTATGATATTAAGTATCAGGAAGATGACCAAATAGACCGCAAAAGAAATCGGAAATGGAATTACTAAAGAAATGACAAATCCTATTCCTACGTAGATAGCAATCCATTTTAGATAATCCTTAAGAATATTGTGACTTTTATTACTGGAATTATTCTTTCCTCCTCCTATGAGTCCATTATCCAAAAACATTTTCCTCTGTTGATAATTATTTATTCTTCATCGATGGTATAAAGATAATGAATACATTTGAACACATTATAACACACCGTAGGAGGAAGATTTTTCATATTGTCGCAGAATTTATTAGTATTATCATAAACTAACAATGCTTAGTTCGCTAGACTAGTAATAATAATTAATATTTGTAAGAATAATTGACTTAGTTAAACAGTTCCTGAGCTCTGACTTTAACTAACAATACACAATTTTGGAAGAATATTTACAATGGTTAATGTAAACAATAAACTATGCATAAATTCAATACATTTTAACCATCCTCAATCCCGCATCTTATTTGATTAACTGGAATCCAGTACAAATACAAGTTAACTTGGTTAGACATCAATTATAAATCTCGATGCAGAAATAATGGTTGGAAACGTAGGTGATTGTATCAAGATGTCATCAACTCACAATAGTGTTATATCTAGCGATCATAATGGACTTGTTCCTGTTGCATGGGCCCTATTGGTGATGGGACTTTCTTTAACTGGTGTAATCCTTATTTACTTATGGATAGGACACATCGGACCAACGTATTCAAGTGATGTTATGAACCTTCAACAGAGTAGACTTAGACACATGTATGGCCTGCCTCCTCAACCTATTGTGACAGACAAACGTATATTACAAATTCCTCCTTCTTTACGAAATGTGCCAAATATTACTTATTATTCTACTAAATAGAAAGATGTATTCCGATTGATTAAACTAATCGTCATACTGAATATTGCATCTAGTTGCAAATACAAGGCAACAACGTTAATCAAATTATAAAGGCAAAAAATGTTTAGTTTGATTTGAGAAAAATGGCACAGATGCCCGCATCGATTCCAAAAGAAGTTGAAATACAGAGACTAAAAAAGATCTACATAATGGTGATCATTCTAGGTTCAATCGCAGCTTCAGTAGAAGTAGACAACCTTGTAGATGGATCACTACATCAAACAGGTATTAGAGATAGTGCATTCACACCAGCTCACTGGTAGTTGTACAGCCACTTTATTGCGCTTCCGTTAGGATGGGATTTGTGGCTATGTATGACAGAAAAGTACCAATTCTCAAGGACCAAACAACTCAATTAATACGGGATTGAAGATAACTATAATTGGTTATCTAGCAACAATATTTACTATAGGTATAAATGGGTTGTGCCATTTCTGGTTCGTAGAAGAGATATTATCCGTTCCTAACCACTGGTGTTTCAATATGGGAGTAGTTCTTGCATTTATGGGGGCATTAGCTTGTGTAGTAAGAGTATATGCAAGACTGGTAGAACTTGGGG
>DATBGR010000158.1:0-9639 GCA_036557905.1 Nitrososphaeraceae archaeon
GCTTATGGTATCACCAGTCCATTCTTTTTCATGTATTAGATTGAATTTAGTTCTGATTTCTATATGGATACACTTCCTGACAGGAGTGTAACCCATCTCTGTAAGCTATAATGTCACCTATGTTGGCAAGTACAACACCTAATGAAGTGAGTAAGGATATTTCTCTTTCGCCTATTCGGATGTATGATCTGGATGCAAAGACAGTCGTACACCATTCTGATACTGTCAGTGTCATCGTAGCCTGTTCCATGAAACCAGTAGTTGTTGATCATGAAGGTCTTATTCGCTTGTCAAATATACTGACATCAGTAGAAGAAAGGCTATCGGCATTAGTAACAGGATGCGCGCATTCAATATTGCCATTGCCGCAAATTCACATTCCAAGCCACAACACTTGGATTGTAGCGATGTGGCACTTTGGTACAGATTCTTTAAGTGAGTATGCAGGCGACAAATTCGAGATGACGTGGGAGGATGGGGAACACGTATTACTCCGTATTTACTCAAAAGATATGAAAGATGGTAATGGAATTAGAATTAGAAAAGAGCGTCAAGAATATCCTGGCATCAGGTTAGATGCAGCTATACATGAAAAATTGCATAGGTGATTAGATGAGATGTGTTTTTGCGCGCCCCAGCATTGTAGGTTTATACATTTACAGGACAGAACCAGTCTGGCTAAACCTATCAGCACTTGAGGTAGACTTAAACAATCTGTCCACAGAGATAAAAGAGCGTGCTCTTGTACTTGATGTAATTAACGTTTGTAGAAACATCTCTATTGGAGTAAGACCATTTATGCCATCATGTTCTCTAGTTTCAGGGATATTTTTGAATTCTATTATGGCATTTCCTTTTCATATCTCTTTAGACCTCATGCAAATTCTTTTCTAGATTTGAAAATAACCAGGGTATTTCGGGTGTTGATTACTCTATACAATTTAATGACGGATCTTACAATTACATACCAAACCACAAGCGATAATTACAGTGGATGACGGGTCAACCTACGCCGTGGTCATATTGATTTTGACTACCGGTTTTTTGGTTTGGTTGTGGTTGAATATTCGATCCCGTTATTGGTGGAATGAGTCGAACAAACAAACAAAACCTACCTATCGAACTAACCGTAGTTCATTAAATAAACTAGGAGCAAAACGTGAGATATAAAAAAACCATACAAGGATGATGATTAACCATGCTATCCCACTAGCCGTAGGGACGACTGCACCGAGACCGAATATTTTATCTCCTAAAGGTCTTCCGGCATATACACGTGACAGAAGGATCAAGATACTAGATACGCCGAACAGAGGTACAGTTGTACCTGCGATTACTGCGGCTAGTCCAGGGGCTGCAGCAGTAACACCTCCGACGTTCGAAAGGGTAAGAAGTATAAGGATTCCTGTGATAATGGTTGCATCAACATGAAGTATATCTTTGTCCTCAAGCACCAAGACGTTAGACCAATCAACAACCAAAAAGTCATTTTATTATGTTTTAGAAACATTGTTCGTCTGTCAGTCTATTAAAGGAGTGGTTTATAGACTATTCTATTCTAATGTTACAAATACTTTTTTTGTAAGCCTCTGGCACTAGCAAAGCATGGGGGAATTCACGCAGAACTTATTAAAATTAACGGAATTCCCCTTTTCATATTCGTTTATTGGACTCTTAGCCTTAATTTTTGGTCAGGGCACTCTTGAAAACTTGTCTTTTGCAAAAATTGGTCCGCTTCTAATCTTAATAGGGTTCGTAGCCACTGTACTGTCAATATGTGATCCAGTTGGGGCCCTACAGCAAGTAATAATCAAAAGTCACCAACTAAGAATCAAAACCCAGTATATTGAAATAGATCGAGAGCAGGATCCGACTTCTAAGAGGATATACGATTTTCTAAATACAATGATATTCGGCCGAATCATTTTATCACACTTTTCCATACCCTACATATTTGCTGTGAGATACCCTCCCGAAGAAATGAAAAGGTTTCCTAAAGAAGACGACGTTGTTGATTTGGGTAATCGCCTCGAAAGGGGAGCTAGAAAACGTGGTGGCAAAATTATCGGGAGCGAACCCATTAATTGGCAAGAAATTAAGAGGTGGTATGAGTACATTTCGGAGGGAGCGCCTGTTCTATCGAATGTCGCCTACGCTTTCGCTGTGATTCCAATCAATGGGTTGAGTGATATATTCAAATTATTAAATGGATTTAAGCAAGAGACCGTCAAGACCAAATGGATAACCGCAGAGATCGATAGGATTACTGCATTGATTTATTTCATAATTACTATTTCGGTGTTCATAGTTGCTATTGTAATTCTTCCCGGTATTCTCCAAAAATTTTCGCAAGAATTTGAGGATACCTTTTTGGTAAGGCTAGGACTACTGATCTTTTCCATTCTTGCGCTATCAGCAGTAGGTTATATGTTGATACGTAGGATTCTTGGATTGTTGGATAAGGCGTCGACAGTCTTTAAGTATTTGACTGCTCTTGGAGCAGTCAAGAAAGACAAAGAAAAATTTAGGACAAACTTACAGGACGTCGAAGGCTATTTGAACAGCGGCGACTGGACTCTGGCTAAATATTGGACAGAACGAATCCAAAAAGAGTACACAGAAATTTTTTTGAGTGAAGTATCAACAAGCGAATCAAATACTGGGGGAATTCCCTCATATGTGAGATAACTATGGAATAGCGCGTTTGGGTCTTTACAGTCTTTAATTCGTCTAAAAACCGTCCAGTTTGTATACCCAAATATCGTTAGCCACATCGAAGTGATTTCGTGCTCAAGGCTTTAGTCCTTTGCTAGTAACGCTCTTTGATAATGGTGTCTGGGTTTACTAGACACTTTGCATCTTCTTTTATATCTCCTATCATTTGTTTAAATATAGATCTATGACATAGATTCTCGACTTCACAATGGCATAACAAAGCAACAGTACCGTCATAGTTAGACAAAGTCTCTAATGCTTTCTGTGCCTTTGGATTATTCTTAATTTAATCTGTAAACCGTCTTAAGTATTCCGACCAGGTTATCGTCTTGTACTTGATAAATGCATCCTTGAGCTCTTTGCTTGGTGCTAACTCGAGAGCTGGATTTCCTGACTTTTTACCATTCCACCAATCATCATAATATTGTCTTTTTTCAGCAACATTTGCTCCTCGAAGTCCGTCCACACCCCTAGATATGAAAATTCGAAAACCATATTCATTTTTTATCTAAAGGCGCGCCCTTCTTGATTCGTCCAAGTTTGATTAATACGGCCATGGGTACAAACCTATCTTATTTCATTTAGACTCTAAAATTAGATTAGATATACATATGGCGAGATTAATTATACTATTTTGCAGTTTTTAGACTAATTATGCGATGGCATTCTGCATATTTTTTATATGTATTTGAAAGATGGCATAAATTCGTGAATATGGATTCACTGGCAAAGAAACAATCTGGCGATAGTACCAATGCGGATATCATCTTTTAAATTGACAAACAGTATAGTATCAATAAGTCTGGTTCAGTTATCTTAGAAAATGTTGCTTCTAATAGCGATAGTCAGTATGCCAGATTATAAGTATTATTGAAAACGCTGCATGCTAGGTATAGACTTCCCTGATGGTGAAAATTTTATGTATGTTGTATATCATGAGGCGCGCTAAATTCCTTATGGAGTGGTCTCTTCGATGTTATCTGTGTCATTTATCAATAATCTATCTGTAGACAATCACGCCTAAAAACAACATACGATATCTTATTGTGTTATTGTGAGTTCCCACGTATCATTTAAGAGAATAGAACCATCAAATCCACCGAACAAAACTGTACAATTTCTCTCACTATCATATGCCATTGAATGAAAAGCTCTGATAGTAGGACCCATATTTTGGCGTTGAGTCCATAAAGAACCTTTCCAATCCCAAGTGTCATTATTCATTACAACTTGGTCATAACCGCCAAATAGTACTGCTCGACTACCAGTATATACCATATCTCCTACAGCAATAGGGCCGGGGCCCATATCTTGCACCTTAACCCACGCACCATTCTTCATTCTCCATGTGTCCCCAAGAAGGCTTGTAAGATCAGCACCTCCAAAAAGGAGAATCGCTTTCTTGTAAGATTCGTATACCATCAAAGGATATGCGCGTAGTGATGGTCCGGTATCTGCGACTTGTGTCCACTCAGTTCCGTCCCACTCCCAGGTATCATTCATTAAAGAAGTTTCATTGCCACCGCCAAAAAGAATTGTCCTTGATGTATCTGAATCATATACCATGGCATGAGCTGCTCGAGATGGTGGTCCAGTATCCGCTATTTGCACCCATTCATTCCCATCGTATTGCCATGTATCACCTTTGACTACATTTCCATCATAGCCTCCGAAAAGAATCACCTTATCTCTATGGGAATCGTAAACCATCTTATGCAGTGTTCTTGGTAATGGTCCGATATCTGCAGTCCGGGTCAGTACTTGATCTATCTATTCCCAAGTATCATTACTAAGTTCATCATTTATCGATGTTCATCCAAAGACTATTGTTTTTCTGGAGTTCGAATCAAATGTCATTGAAAATGAATACCTCGGCGATGGTCCAATATCTTGTTTTGGACCCATCTCCAAATTTCGAAAACCAATGTCATACAAGTATACTCTATATACTTATGGATTCTGGTTTGCTCCACTTATAAAGCATTGAATATTTTCAGGCAGATTTACTAAAAGAGCAGAATGCACCAAGGGATCAGCTTGGAGTAAAGACTGTGAATATTCTCTATAATTTTGAAGTTGGAACAATTTATTGTGTGCTAGATGCGTCAGATAACGAGGCAGTTGAACAGCATCATAGTAAGTTAGGTGTAAAGTGCGACTGGATTATGGAAGTAAGAACTACACAGAAAAATGTGAAGCGGGGTGTGCGTTAAATGCCGCACAAGCCGCGGGGCACGAGTCAAGTATTCAATTCGACAACTACGATCTAGTGAATCAAGAGATTATTCATGGAGGCACACGTAGATAAGTTATTGTTATATTTGACCAAATGTCAAGCCACAAATTACACTCGTCCCGTCGCAAATAGCAAAAACCTGAACGACCTAGCTGAATCAGGGCTAGTTACAATAATGATGCAACCAGTCGCGACAAGCATTCAGACATCTGTGAAGTCAGACCATATCACAGGTGCTAATCACAACGGAGACCATTCCTTGAGCATTGTCAGGCCACCACTTAGCATCATATCGTTCAACAGATACGATCCTCCCAAAGAAAGGGAGGAACATTATGCAATTCCCATTCCCACCAAGTCTTAATAGTGCGATATATTTGTCCAATCATTAGCCTTGAGATATGGGTAGTACGTATCTATAATATTACCGCTATAAACCAGATTCTAGACCCAGACATACACCTCTGCTTTAACTATGGTATAAGTAAATAAACAGATTTTCAGGGAAGCCTTATCTATTGCAATAAATGACAGAATGGTAGATAGAGGTGTAATTGAGATAAGGACGATAATATCATCATCTTCTAACCAATGTCTGTTTCTCGTAATGTTGTTTTTAATAATATTAGTCATTATCATGTTTATTTCTAAACAATCTTTCGCCTCTCCTGAAGTTGCTAATATTACTCCTAGTTCACCTGCATTTCAGAATCACGAGATCCAAGATAGTAAATTGGACTGGATTGATCTAAAAACTAGGAATTTTACTAAAGCTGGCGACCGGTCAACCGATATTGAGTCAGTTGATTACTTCAGTAACGGAAAAACTTTTAATGCTACATTATGGCTTTATTTTCCGGTTAAGCCACAGCCCAGACCTTATTATGAGAATGTGAATTATGGGATGTACATTGATTCTGACTTTGATGAAACTACAGGTTTCGGGGGGATTGATTACAAGGTAGAAATAGGCTGGGACAATCAAAGTAAACAATGGACCAAAGTAGTGGAAAAATGGTCGCATTTTGGAGATTCTGTAGTCTTGTCTAATCGAACTATACCATTTAATTCATTTTCGAAAGAAGGGGCTCATTACGTTCAATTATCAACAAATCTAGATGCTATGCTTTTCCCTAAGAAATACAAGATAATATTTTATGGGGAAGTTAAAAAAGAAGGTTCATATAAAACAGATTTTACTAGATGGGTCGCAATCCCACCTTTAGAATTAACCGTATCAACATCACCCAAATCTGTTGAACTAAGAAAAGGTGAGCAAAAAACCATCGAAGTAAGAATTAATACTACTCAGGGATATGAGCCTACTGTCAACCTTGAAGCTAAAAGTCAACCAAAGTCCATAATATTTGATTTTACTCAAAATGATAGTTTAAATATTCCAGTCTATAAATTGCGCATTCCTTCTTATGGTATTGCTACCATACCATTGACCCTTACCTCTTCTGAAGATGCTCCGATAGGGCCACACACAGTATTTATATTTGCAAATTCGTCATTTCCACCAGAAGAGCTAATCAAGCCTAAATCAATTGTTCAAAAACGCACAGCTGGTGTGTTACCATCTTCTAAAATACCTTCTGAAAATATATTCACACAGTCCAGTTTACTTGCATCACTTCAAGAGCCACTAACTGCAGTGGATCATATTAGTAATTTTTGGAATAAACTTGGTGCTCCTATCTCGTTTATGTACGGAATTTTAGCTGGAATCTCACCCTGGATATTTACAAGGATCAAGGAGCGATTAAAAAAGAATAATCGATCTGATCCGTCTAAGAAATCCAAGGGTGGTCCTTAGTTCAAGATATGACCTAACCAATACTGGTAGTAGATAATAGTCTCGCTTCTACTTGATTTTTATCCAATTCAGAGAGACGATTAATGAATTCATTAAAGGTATGGGGAGAAATTCTATGTTCGATACTAGCAAGATCAGCTTGTGGAATATGCAATAATACTCGTGTGAGATCTCCTGGCTCGAGGAACCCCATTACCATTATTATATCCTTGTTAGAAAGATCACTTATAGGATATTTCGAGATTTCCTGTGGTGTGAGGTTACTTAATTCGGCAGCGATATCTTGAGCATTATGCCTGAATTTATGATCATCATTATTATCGTGTGAGCTTGCATGATCCAATCTTCCAGTAGATTCTGAGAGGAACGAGCTGCCCGAATCTGGTGATCCAAGCGAAAAACTCTCACTGGGTCCGCTGTTTTCATTGGAATCAGCAAGGTCTGGGCTGTCCGATTGGTCACCTGCTAATTCATTTGAACTTGAATCGTCGGTATCATCATTCTGACTAGATTCTTTAGAATTTGCATCTTCGGTATTCGCACTCTCATCATCTCCACCATTACTATCATCAGAATCTGCAAACGTCTCCTGAAGAATTCGATAGTAGGGAGTAAAAACGGATCCTAAAATTATAATTGCAATCGCAAAAATAAGTGTCCTTACATAAAGATCCTTGCTAGATTTTCTCTTCATAAACCATCATTTATGACAATTTTGATGTTTATTCATGTTATATAAGTTTATCAAACATACTTTATATAATTTAATAGCGCCGCTTATCACTTTGCAATATTTTATATGAAATTTAAACGAAAATCAAAACAGTTCCAATTTCAAATATATCCTCAGTATAATGTAGAATTCATCGTAACATGTCAGTAAATTTGCTATGTACCTATCGACTGCGCATTTGCAAGACAAAGAATATAATCGAGATCGCGAAATAGACAGAGTCCACCTGAATCAGAAAAAGAGGTCACATTTTGGAAAATATATGATGAGATAGCAGATGAGCAGAAAAAGTTAAGAAAATGTAGAGATATTGATAAAACCACTGTTGGTGGCGAAGAACTCAAACAGAGGCTTGTCTCTAGCGGAAAATTTTACACTTCAGATGCAGCGATAATGTTAGAGGAAATGGTCCTTAAGGGGAAATTGAAGGTAGTAGCATATGACACATATGTTCGAGGGTCTAATGAGAGTGAATTGACAATGGTAAAAGAAAAATCCCCCCTTAGTAATATAAGAGATATTTCGACTAAGTAAATTCATGAACCACTGGCCAAGGGCGGCCGGCTGCTCCTAAATCCTGAATGCAATTTAAAGCGTATATGAAATCAATCATGAAACTGAAAGGATCGTATAGGCCGCGCGAGCCATACCATTATTAAGGCTAATCATGTATCCGGATAGTTGACGAAGTTTTGAAGGATTGATGATCTCGCTTAAAAATAATTTTAATGGACAAGGGGGTAATTCTTCTTTCACCCCATCACAGAAAGAAATTTATCCCCTTAGTAGTCAGAAATTTAATGAGATAGAACAGAATCTAAGCTTCATATTATCACACTTTCAGGAGCCCATCTTTCCAAGGAATATTATGACTAAGGCTCTCGGCTACCAAAAAGAGGCATTCAGTGTACAAGAAGTCCTTGAATATTTTAAGGCATCAAACTATGAGGATTGCAGAATCAATGCTTATCCATCATTTACTAAATATGACGGAATTAATAGAACTGCACCAAGTTTTCTAATGATAGATATAGATCTTAAGGACTTTGCATCAAAGAATAAACTGGATAGAGCTAAGAATAGAGTCTTAAAGAAAATCGAAAACAAAATGCGCGGCCATCACACTGTCCTATGGACTGGTAACGGCTATCATATTTACCAGCTAGTAGAAGGTTTTATTTTAGAATAAGAAGAGGTATTTACAAAATTTATAGATCCTACTGGAAAAGATCTTACCACTAAATTAATGCAATTTGTTGAGGATTTTCTAACGAATAAGAAAGGAGATCATCAGCATAGACCTTCAATAAATTCATGTTTAGTTAGGATTCCAGGAACAATAAATTCGAAATGCGGACATACTGTTCGGATCATACAAAGATGGGATGGACAAAGACCTGCAATACAATATCTATTACACTATCATAGAAGATGGCTTATGAAAAACTCACTCAATATAGGTATTCCAAAATGGCGCGGCCCCAAACTATGAACTCAGCTACAATCCGATGGATAGAAAAATTACTGCAAACTCCATTAGATGATTATAGAAAATACGTTATTTGGCGCATCTTAGCATCTTATCTTATTAATATTAGAAAATACTCTGCTGATGAGGCTCCTACTATGATCAGAAATTGGCTTGATAAATGTCGTAATTTAAGGCACCTGGACTTTAATCCTGATTACATCATTAAACACGATATTAATTCTACAAAAAGGGGTGGATATCTGCCAATAAGTCTGGAAAAGCTAAAGATAGAAAATGCGTACTTGTACAATATCTTGGCTAAAACATAGGATCCGAAATTAGATGCTGTAAAAGTGTCACAGCAGTCATGTGTTAATTAGATCTAATTTCGTGGTCTACCACAAGATTATAAAATTGATTAGGGTCACAGATTTGTAGTCATTGCGTGGTGTACACAACCATCCATGCAGACAGGAAGCCCAATGCATTCATGACATCCCATACCTGTAATAGCATGGGCTTGTATTCAATCTGTGCCACCTCCTTTATGGAAAGGATTCGGTAGAATAGAGAGTTAATTGACCAAGAAAGTCCCAAGTAGGACTAAACAATTGCATGAGCAATAAATACTGTCAAATAGGTACAAACTACATAGCATTAGTTTA
>DATBGR010000159.1:0-6496 GCA_036557905.1 Nitrososphaeraceae archaeon
GGTCTACATATTAGAAAAAGTACCTTTATCTTGGTTATAATATTAACATCCTTCGAGTATCTTTAATGCACATTTTCTCCTTGTTTAATTAGCATCTTTATAGTATCGTGAGTAAAGTCGTTAGGCTTACTAGAATAGTCCACTTCATGCCCAGTACTTGGGTCAACGTCATTAGAACTCTATTCTCAGTACGTTATGTAGTTCAAATTTCCCTTTTATTAAATCTTTGTACTTTTTTCCTCCTACATTCTAGGTCACTACTTGTTCCTTCTGATATCATTAGAAGACACTCTAATTCTTTTTGAAATGCTGCTCCTTCACTTGTATTGACAATGTAATTATTGAGAGCTTTTAATTTATGTATTATTCCTATGGGATCATTTAATGTGTCATCCAATTCATTATGACCTGTTGCTAAATGTGCCATTTCATCATAATGGGAATTTCTGTCCAAAAACAATATATCATTTTGTCTATTCTGAACTTCAGAAATTAATTGATATATCTAATGAAAAGTATGTGCTACAATCCGATTTTTCGAAAATTATTGGCTACTGAAGGCTGAATATAAGATCTTCAGAACAACTATAGGGAATCACCCACAGATTCATCTTATGTCTAAGTGGGACACGATAAGGAAGGATTTCGCAGTAACTAAGAGTTACACTTACTTAGCTAACGCCGCTGCATCACCAATTCCCAGACCAGTCTACACCCAGGCCATAAAATTTTATGACGAGTTTTATTGTTATGGCGATACGCTGTGGAAAATATGGTCAGAAAAAATTAAAGAGACCAGGAAATTGTATGCTATGCTAATAGGCGCGAAGTGTAACGAAATCGGATTCACACATTCGACGAGTGAAGGGATGAATATAATAGCTCATATGCTATTCAATAAAGGAGAAATCCTATCCAATGATATAGAATTCCCATCTTCTACCCTTCCTTGGTTAAATTTGGGTGCAGATATTTCGTTTGTAAGATCCCAAAATGGAAGAGTATCAATAGGACAAATCCGCAGGAAGGTTAAAACTAAGACAAAAACAATTCTAACGAGTCATGTACAATATTCTACTGGTTTCAAACAAGATCTTATAGACTTAGGTAGATTAGCAAGAGAGAAGGGGCTTTATCTCGTAGTGAATGGAACTCAGTCCATAGGCGCATTACGGTTTGATGTTAAACGATTCAATGTCGACTTTATGGCATCGGATGGACATAAGTGGATGCTATCGTCATATGGAGTTGGTGTTTTGTATATTCGCAGTGAATATCTTCAAAATTCAGCAGGATTCAAGCCGCCATTTTATAGCTATTTAGGACAAAAAAACAAAAATATATTCAATAATCAATTATTGGATATTTCTAAAACTGCATCCAGATTTGAGTTAGGCTCGCCTCACTTTCCAAATATATTTGCCCTTAATGCCGCAATTAAATATATTCTAAATATAGGAATGATCAGTATTGAGAAAAGGATCCAAACTTTAGTACAATATCTAATTGAAAAACTGCGAGAAATCAATTTGAGTATCTTAAGCCCTGTAGAAGTCAAGCACAGATCAGGAATAGTCATTTTTAAGTCATCTAATGCAGAACACCTTGTAAGTATGTTAAAAAAAGATGGGATAATTGTTTCTGCAAGAGGGGGAGGAGTAAGGATATCTCCTCACTTCTATAATAATGAAGAGGATATAGACAAATTAGTTTTGTCGCTTAAACATTTAATCTAAATTAATTAATGCTTGTCCTTAATTAAATGCGTTCAAAATCCCATTGCTCACTCCATTCAAGACATTGTTGCAAATTTACAATATATTTTCTACGTTGCTAACTTTTTTTGCTATGCAGAAGTGTTTGTCAAAAGGAAGTTCGTTTTCTCTGGGTGGCCTGGATTCATCTAGTTTGACATCTGAAAATCCACACTTGTTCATTATTTCCCTCGTTTTTTGTTTTGAATACACATTAATGTATTCCACTTCATCAAAAATAGGATGTGCTATTTTGTGAAGATATGAATCTGTCCTATAAGACTCATTCGACCCGTAGCATTGCATTGCAATATATATGAGACCATGAATTTTTAGAAATCTGTTGAATTTTATCAGTGCTTCAACTATGTCGTCATCTAACATATGTATTAGTGAAAAAGAAGCTATGATGCCATCAAAAGTACATGAAGGAAATGCCAATCTTAGCATATTACATGGCATCAAAAATTTAACATTCCTATAACCTTTTAAATTATTTTTT
Organism: Nitrososphaeraceae archaeon; assembly: GCA_036557905.1. GTDB lineage: Archaea > Thermoproteota > Nitrososphaeria > Nitrososphaerales > Nitrososphaeraceae > JARBAU01. The sequence continues at coordinate 2,257 of DATBGR010000159.1, forward strand.
GCATAATCGATCATATTCTGAGAGATATCATTAAAAGTTATCCTAAAGCCATAAGAGGCAAGAGACCTTGAATTATTGCCGTTGCCACCACCTGCATCTAGTATTAGTGAATATTTTCCTGAATTTCGAATTAATAGGTTTGCAAAAAGTTCCATATAGTCAGATGCTCCAATATTTATTCTATCAAAAGACGCAGCATTCCTATTATAAAAATTCGTAGTTTTCAGAAAGAGGTCCTCTTTGTTGAATGTAGAATTAGGTTCATACTCTACTTCTGTGTCAGGACCAAAATGTCGATTAAGGTCAATATCTCTCTCCAAGCAATTGCATCATATTATGGTACTCTATATTAATATACAATAGTCATGAAGAAGATTATGAAAACTTTAATTAACGATTGGTAGAAATATCTTTGCCAACATTAGTAGAGAATATAGTAATGGTAATTGTCGTTATAATGAGTACATCGAAGTCGAGAATGTGTGCATTTAGGAGTAGATTGTTCATTTGAAACGAAGGAAAAAGAAGAACACGATTTCCATAGATACTAACAAGAAGAATAACAGTAGTGTAAGGCATATTGCTAAGCCTTTCAGGTGCGTAGATGATATTTATTACTTGAAGAAGACTGAGAGAATAAATAACGTTACCAGTGAAATTGCAGAGCCTTGGAATGAGATCTGTAAAATGTTTGAACATCTCAGAAAGACTACTGAGAAGGAGGACATTCTGTATTACGGGAGGATAGTCCAGATGACATACTTGAAGCATGGATTACATTTCGACTATAAATTTCTCTGTGAAAGAATTACCACCAGTTCAGGATTAATACCACTAGCGCTGCCACTAATTGAGGTCAGATTATGTAACAAATCAGACGACATGCAAATTGAAAGTGGTGATATTTTACTGATGAGAGGTAATCTCAAGAGAACCGGATCCTTTAGGCCTAACAAAGTTCACAATATAACAAAAGACGTCATGATAAAGTTGTGATTATTAATTACCGTATCATTATTGCAGCCGCTAGCACATGTCCGATCAGTCAATATGGGTAATATAGATTCCTAAGCTCTCCATAGAATATATAAAATTTATGTAAAGCTGCGGGAAAGAATTGCTTTTGAAAGAGTGACAAACGATGAACTCGCGAGCATGGAAGTGATCAAAACCATCAAGTGATATCACTATGTATACGAGTGCCCGGTTAAGAATATCATTCAGAAACTGTCACACAACGGATAGTTTATCGCAGGACCTTTGATCATCACATAGCAGCACAACTTTGACGGTCTGCTAGGATTTCGAATTTATGGTTCCCGGAGTCCTAATCAAATATGACTTTATAGATGGACTAATCTTTCATGTTATACAGGAAAATTTATTTCCGTTCATTTTGAATAAGAATCGATGTATGCTGATAATCCAGTTCAATCGAAACTTATAGTAATGAGCATTGGAAATTTATTGATAATGAGTTGATGTGGGTACGTGACATAAGTGCCAATGATTATTCTAACAAACAGTCAGTATAAAGCCATCAGAATAGTTTCTCGTTAAAGAAGTCATATAAAAAGAGAGATGGATCTAACAATATACAGTAAAGTTATACAATTCTGGAATTGGTTAGCATTCCCTTTTTTATATCCTCTATGATGTCATTGTGTTTGCTAATGCTGTAAAATATACGCATCGGTGGGTGACAACATAAATACATTAATCAGTGTATCACTGAGATTATACCTAGCTATTTTTTGTTCTGGTGTTAATTAATTACGTACCGTGAGTTAATTCACATGTACAATTAAACATTCCGGATTCCCCTATTAGTTCCTAGTAGAGGTAAATAAATTGTTTAAAGAGAAGCTTAACAACATGATTCAAGGCAAGTTGAGAAAAACCTAGTTACTGTAATTAATTGCGGGTACCGATTCATACTAACCTGTGAATGGCATGTAACAAACACGATTGCTCGATATATTTATAGCAAAAGAAATTATTTTGCTTCTTTACAGAAAAATTGGTACGGTCTATAGTTCTCTAAGATAGTCTTAGGATCCCGCAAAAATTTTGTGATATTATCGAAGTCTTTGCATATATTAGATTTAAGATCTTCGAGCCTAATCTCTATTTGTGCCTTTCTGATCGGATCAGATTCTGATGGCAATTCAGCTATTACTTTCATGTATACTTTATAATTAAAGCCTATAGTTTTTGCATAGGTTTGAATGAATTCTTGATCTCCAGCAGAGAGCATCAGCTTTTCTGGAGTAATTGTCTCTATTGTTTTCTCAGCTTGTTTCAAATTTAACATGTCGACCCGCTGTTCGACAACTGTTGAATTTAAATTAATTTGTTCAGTGTGTGTTGCACTTTCTCTTTGTTGGGACACTTTATCAATCGTCTCGAAAGCTCTACCTAGTGCAGAAATTGTATTGATATTCTCAATCTTAGTCTTAGTTGATGCTCCCAAACCGGACCAAAAAGTTATTGCACTTACGGCATCCCTTTGACCTTCTTTTATCAGCATATCTATTGTATCTGAGCTGAAGTCAGCCCATTGATTAGAAATGTCGTCAAGATGTGCATGGCGATTTATCGTTACTATGCTGTGTATTGAAAAATGATCTGCTATCAAATCCTTAAAGACTCTAGGATGTCCACTACGATGTTTGCTTCGTGCATACGTATTCAATATATTTTCAATTTCATGTGTGGCGCCTTTTTCTTCCGCAAGTGCGATAAGCCTTTTTACAAGGGTAGTGTAGTCTGTGATTACTTGTGCTACTCTTTTATCATAACTTAGTTTTCCGTTGAATCTTATAGCATTAACGCTAGCTTTAATCCCATCATTGTCGCTCGGAATATTATTTATTTTAGAAGGCCATACACTTATTGTGTATATCTCTAAATCTGGGATTTCATATTTCGAACCACTTTTAGACTTCCATAATGCTCTATGGTTACGTATAAGTTCTCTTAGCGGAGAATTGTTTAATATACTACCGTCCCAAAAAGCGCGCTTTACGTTTAACCCCATACGCTTTACTTCTATATATTCGGGATCAAACAAGTCAGGATGAGAAAGAGAGGCCATCACATGCTGCATATTGATCCCTTCATTATATTCTATATTATACTCATATCCTCCTTTTCCAGCCCGTCCATTAACTAAATAATTTCCGTAGTCTGATTCTCTAGAACCATCTTCGTTTTCATAACTATCAAATGTCACTGCTATTCCTGTTACAACATCAACACTAACTAAGAGAAGTCTAGGTTCTCGTTCGTCAAAACTTGTTGCTAGCGGAAATTGTACAAATCTTTCTATGCTTCTTCTTAGTGGCCCCTTATCATAACAATACCTCATGTTAGAAGGATTAAAGTATCTATTATCCATTCTTATGGATGGAGCAGAAAATACATTCGGAGCTCCTCTGCTCAAAAAGGATTGCGCTGAATAATACTGTCGAGCGGCTTCAGCAGAGGCTAGGTTGGGATTAGTTTTTCTAAGAATCTCCCATTGAGTAGAGAAGTCAGGAGGTATAATATCTTCAGACCTAACTGATAGAGATTTCCAAAAGGCTATTAGTTCTTCTGTAGAATCCTTCCAATTTCCGGTCCGTGTTACGTGACTTATTATGAGTGCAGCATTTATGGCGCCCATACTACAGCCAACCACAATATCGAATAATGGTCCGTTTCGAACACCTTTCTCATCGTCTTTTTTAGAAAGAACCTCACATAATGTTATAAACGCACCTGCTTCATAGGCACCAAGCGCTCCATAGCCTTGAAGCACAAGAACTCTATTCACATTTGGGGCACTGCTTTTCACCACACATAACTTAATTTCTAGTCTCATTCTTTTATTTTGCGGATAACGTTAGAGAATACAAAATTGCAACGGTAACACATCCTCCCATTTTACGTCTATTCATTAGTGGTCTTGGACTCTAACATCCGATGGAGATTCGTATAACATGGAACATGAACTTGCGCGCGCTCCTACTCCCCAGTCGGGTAATTCCTCATATTCAGGTTGAAATGTTTGGTTCTAATGTACTGCCCTAGTCTTATTCTAAATTCTGCAAATGATATGCAGTATGTTAATACTAACAAATCATTATTGGATATCTTCCAGCACACTTCCAATACCATAAACTCCGGTGAAACTGTTGGGAGATAGATTGGTATTAGAGTATCCTTATGCTTTTCAAAATACCTTCTTACCTTGCTA
>DATBGR010000160.1:0-4484 GCA_036557905.1 Nitrososphaeraceae archaeon
TTACTAACTTCTCTAGTATCTCAGGCGGTCTAAAGTTAAAATCAGGTCAAGTACATGTTTTTATTTGCGCAGTTACTTTGTAGTATTTGTTCATTATCTTTACTACTTTTAATTTGGGATATTTTCTGTTCATGATTCGTTTCTCCCCATCTCCGGTTTCTTTCAAGTCGCATTACGTATGAGAAATGGAAGGTACTCATCGGCTTCCGTGTATTATTTTGTGCTGCCAGAAGCTTCGTCAGAACCTAATAACCACCAGCAAAGCTACTAGAACTATTACTTTGGTTTTGTTGCGTTGTTGTTCTGGGTAGTTGGAAAAAAGGAACTGCACCGCTAAGAGCATAAGGCAGTTGACCATTCCACCTGTTAATTGATAGCCACTGAAGATACTGTGGACTTTCTTTTAGTTGTGCACTAATGATCTTGATTGCTTGTGACTCACCATTGGCTTTCGCTACGTTTGATCTTGCTGTTGCTTGAGCTTGTACAACTGTTTGGTTTGCGATTACCGTCACTGCTAATAGATTATTTTGCTCTGTCAGATAATTCTGGTAGGCTACTACTTTTGATTCTATCTGTTTTGCAAATTCGGGTGAGAATGAAAAGTCTGTTATGAATACTGTTTCAACAATTATGTTCCTTGCTCCTAGAGTGTTGGCAATGGTCTCAGCTATCACAGCTTTTGCAGTAGCTCTCTTTGTTATAAGCTCTTCAGCATTAAACTTTGCAACACTTGCTTTAACAGATTCTTGTATAGTTGGTGCAATTATTCTGTCTGCATAATCATCTCCAAGCTGCTGATATATGATATTCGCCTTATCTGGTGATATATGATAGTTCAATGCTATCGTAGTTTGCACCTCCTGTAAGTCATTAGAAGCAGCAGCTGCATTAGCTACATATTTGAGAGTACGGACTTCGAGTGGTACTACCTGCTCAGCAAATGGAATGATAAAGTGTATTCCCTCTCCTAATACTCGGTTTTCAACCGCACCCACGTAGAGAACAACTCCTCTATGTCCTGCTTCTACAACAACTACTGATTCGAACATAACGACGATGATAACAACAAATGTGATTACTCCTGCTACAATTATTAATTTGTTAGAAGACGGTCCTGTTGTATATCCAGGACTGCTAGATCTCTTGAACGGATTTCTCATAACAATTATCTATCTTCTGAGATAAAGCTGATATATCGAGCGCAATTTAAACTTGTGTGTCTGCCTGTGTGCATTTAATGATAAGCTATACCTGTGACAAACTTGTGATATCTTCAAATCAATCATCAAACATAGTGCATGTTTGATATACCAACAAGAAGATATGTTTCGATAGGTGAAACCTGTGAAATTATCGATCTGGCCTTGGAGGCAATGGTAACAGGATTTGGTTATGCGTTCTTGGCAGCAGCACTGCTCACGGTGATGGGAATTATCTTTACGCTTTCATACGAGAAAGATTTCACTGTAGTCTCAGATGATATTTTTGAAAAATTCGAAAATTAGATAGATTGTGGTTAATGGCATTATTTGATTACCAGGCTTAGAATGTTTTTATTATATATTATGTATTATCGAACAGATGTCCGACAAGTACGACTTTAGTAATACAGACGTTAGGAACGAATACGTTGCAGAAATGGGTTGCAGCGTTGGAGGTTGTATATCTATGCTACGAAAAAGCTGGAAATCTTACAAAGCTGCGAGACGCGAAGGTTATGCGGACCGATGCTTAGAGTTGGAACATCGCATCAATTCCATCCGGGCTGCGTTAGGAATCGAAGACTGTAGCTTTGGTTGGGCCGGAGTTAACTCTAATTGTTTTAACATAACCAGAGAAGGTATTGCGCTTACACAGATTTATTTTTGATAAAAATTAGTTTGATTTGGGCTGATTCAAAGCGTGAATCATCGAGGACCTTGATTCATGAATTCAGGAGGTGTACGTTGTTTCCTGTTTGGGTACTCTAGTTCAGTTAGGAGAAACGTAACCTAACCATATGTGAACAATCTATCCAAATCCAAGTTAGACGGTAAAATATCCATGTTTGTAGGTTATGTTCGTTTTGCCTAATTGTACGAACTCAACGTTGTTCGAGGTTCGAATCTATAATTTGATTTGACGATGAAGGGTTGGTATTAATATGATACACTGATACTATTATAGAAGATTGTTACAAAAACACGATGGCAAGGTAAATATACCCAGCTTCCTCATCTTTCCGAATAGATGTATATTGAGAGATGAAGATAGCACTTGATTTTGACAATGTCTTAGCTGAGACTATGATGAAATGGATATTACATTACAATAAGAAATACCATCAACATACAACCAAGTCAGAAATAACTAGATATTCTTTTTGGGGTAATAATTTACCTATAACAAAGAAGGATGCTGTAGATATATTCAAGTCAGTATGGGCCCATTGGAAATCGCTATCACCTACTGAAGAATATCTAGCAGCTAAGGTCAATCTCATTGCTGATATACACCAGGTAGATATTGTAACTTCAGTTATCCCTACACATATAAAATATATAGAGAGATGGATTAAGAAGCATAAGATTCCACATAACAAAATAATACAATGCGAGACTGAAGAGAAAACTAAATTAGGTTATGAAGTTATCATAGAAGATTCTCCTATCGTTGCCCGAGACGTATCAAACGCTATATGTTTGCTATATGACCAACCCTGGAATAGAAAGATAAGAGGAAATAATATAATTAGGATATATAAGTTGAAAGAAGCTGTGAGTGTTCTCCGAGCGCAATTATAAACATTTGCAGGAATTGGCGCGCTACCCAAATGATAAAAAAAGGGAGAATTAGACATTTAACGCTGATATACATAAACCGTTTTCATTTCTTGACATTTGTTTTGTAGGATTCGATACATCTCAAAATAACGTCAGAAAATGTTTCAGATTTAGTACCCATCTGCTCGAGCATTTTATGTACTTCATCTGTTATTTTGATCATTATGTTTCAGACTCATTTTTGATCATTATGTTGCACAGGTATACAAAACAATACCGAATACAAAATCATCAAAAATTGCTTAATTAAACGTATGAATATACGTCATGATAAAATACCATGATGATGCCCCTTTAAAAGATAAGCTAGAATTTACGTAAACCTTTAAACTATTTAGAGTCCTATAGTAAGTGAATTACTATGAGAAGCTTCGACGATTGGTGGAAGACTGTTCCAGCTGATTTACAGCAGAAAAGTCGTAGGGGAGATGAACAAAACAAGCCATTGCTAAACCAAATTAACTATGCCTTCTTGCATCTTCATTTAGCCGGCAAACATGATGCCAAGCCAAGCCATGAAGAACTTAAGAATTGGCTGCATAGCGGTCAAGTAGATGTTCTACGAATGAATAAATAATAGGTGAGTAAAATCTAATTAAGTATCGACAGTCCCAAATTTTTTTTTTACACAAGTCTTAATTCAATAAAACACGCTAATACTTTCATTGGGCATTGCTGCGCTGGTTCCTAGGCGTGTATAACAATTAAATCAATCCAGGTCGTCCATTCGCTGAAGATGAAACATTACGATGTTTTGCCTTATTCATAGAATGAATATTTTATACACAATGCTATTAAGAGCCTATCCCAAAATTGTCCTCCTGTAGACAATAATACAGCAAGCTAAGCACACTAATGTATGATAGTTCTCTGACTTCTTTTCGTATCTTACTAGTAACTTTCTGAATTTATTATGCCAAGAATTTGTTCTTTCTACAACCCATCTCTTTGCAGAATATCTTAGCTCTATAAACCGTTCTTCGTTTTTTCGAATTCAGGAAGACGTATCAACAATCTTCAGGTATGCGACGAAGAGGGTCATGATAGAAAACTCTTACAAGGATGCAAAGCAGCTAGGGTTTGGAGAGTATAGGTTCACAAAGAGCGAAGCGGTGCTTATACACGCGCACCTAGTCTTTCTGGCCTATATTCTCCTCCAGATTCTCAGATACAGGCTACTTTCGTACAGGATAACAAAGGCAGTGCCGTCAATGGAATTTGTCATCACGTGGGTCAGAAAGAAAACTAGACAGGGATTCATCCATTACATATGGGACAAATTAAAACAAGGAATATCAGTACGTTAATAATGACTGTTGGTAAGATAGATACAGTCTATGTATGAAAATGCAAACACTTGGCTATGTTAGGAAGCTAAAATGTCAACCATGTGTCGAAGCAGCACAACAAGCTATCGAAAGAATTTTAGGGTATTGTATTAGTCGTCAAACTATACTTTGGACGAAACATGATGTGCACGATTTATAAATAGCGGGAGAAATAGACAATTGTAATCACAAACCAATGCGTGAACCCATTATCTTCGGTAAGGCAACAGTGGTTCCGGCACTAGTAATAACATTAGCTCTAGCAGCAGTGGCACAATTAATATGTTCTAACATATCGTGTGCGCAGGGTACATATATCAATCCAAAATTG
>DATBGR010000161.1:0-6308 GCA_036557905.1 Nitrososphaeraceae archaeon
CAGACATCGTCTCATCAGTGACGATCTACTAGTTCATGCTACTGCAAATAAAATAAGCGGTAATGATAGACCTATGACTATTGGAATTACTGGTTCTAGCGGATTTATTGGTTCTTCATTGATACCATTTATTACCACTGGGGGCCACAGAGTAATACGGTTCATAAGACATCCTATAAGCGACGGTAATAATTTCAAAAATGTCAAGTCTATTCAATGGGATCCCTCATCGTCTATGTCTTTAAATGATGAGAACATCTATGCTGTAGTCAATCTTTCTGGAGAAAATATATTTGGAAGATGGACAAAGAAAAAGAAAAAGTGGATTTTTGATAGTAGAGTAAATACAACTCAGTCTCTGTGTAAGATGCTATCTTCACTCGATAAACCACCTAAAGTACTTGTGTCTGCATCTGCAACAGGATATTATGGAGACAGAGGCAATGAGATATTAACCGAAGAAAGCCCACCTTCCTCTTCTTCCTCTAATGATTTTCTCTCGTATGTTTGTAGGAATTGGGAAGAAGCTACTCAAATAGCTAAAGAATCTGGCATTCGTATTGTAAACTTGAGGATAGGTATAGTTCTATCATCTTCTGGCGGAATGCTGTCAAAAATTCTTCCCATTTTTAAAGTGGGATTTGGTATACGAATAGGAAGTGGCAATCAGTATATGAGTTGGATCGGACTCGATGATTTACTTGGGCTGATTCTGTATGCTATAGCTAACAAATCTTTTTCTGGTCCTGTAAATGCAGTATCACCTAATCCTATTACAAATGCAGATTTTACAATGGCTTTGGGAAAGGTCTTGTCACGGCCTACTAAATTTTCTATTCCTAAATCTATGATAAAATTACCATTAGGAGAGGAATTAGCCAACGCTGCTATCCTATCAAGCACACGTGTCATTCCTAAGCGTCTAATCGAAATGGGATATAAATTTCGTTTTCCATATTTAGAATTAGTGTTACGGCATACTCTAGGAAAGAGTATTTCCTAAAAACTGCGTTAAGTTCATTTCATTATCATTCGGCTTGTGTTGCTTACTGATACTTTATTCAAAAACAATTCAGTATACTCCTTTTGGATTCGATTTATCCAATAGTTAGCCAGGGTCCAGTCACTGCTATCAAGAGTTATTTGACAAAAAAGTTTATTCATTATAATATTCGGTAAATTATCTAAGCTAACATCAAATTCGTTATGTCCGTAAGCAGTTGCAATAGAACTCTTCGTTGTGGTTGATGATATCCTAATGAATATTCATAACAAAAACAAATTTAGCAAAGCGGTCAGGATTATGTTAAATCGCTCATTCTTTTTCTATAATTCCATTCAAACAATTTGATCGGTACGATTTCAATTGCAACTTCATTTTGTAGATGTTTTTGAGATAACAATACTTTGTATAACTTAGATGTTTCTTTTCCTTTCAAATATTTTTGTAATACCAGGCGAAGAATATCCTCACCTTTATCTTTTAATATGGATGCATTACCGTAACCTCTAGTACCATAATACGGAAAACGATCCGCCGCGATCTCAAAACCACATTTTTGGGAGTGGGTCAGATATTTTGTTACTTTGGATGTACTCTGTGTTGCACAATAAAACTTTTCATGATCATATACATACCACAGGGAGACTACTACAGGGAAATTTGAGGTAGATAGACATGCTAATCGCATAGGTACGTCGATATCTATCAAATATTGATTCATATCCTTATCAATAAAGTCATACAGCCATATTATAACGTGTGTGATTGTGACGCCTTGTTGCTGTAACTATCGTGTTGATGCGCTTAGATATTGCTTAAATTTGCTAGATTTGTATCTGTAGTCCTATCGTACCTTGTTGTCATCATCATTTAATAAGTTGATGCGGCAAAGACAGAATATATAACTTTAGAATAAGCATAAAGTTTTCATTAAATCACGGAGTTAGGCACTAAATGAAGATGTTAGCATTATTATTAAATAGTATACTATCTAGCATAGATATATGGAAATAATCATACTGGGTGCAGGTTACGCTGGAATATTTGCAGCAGCCAATCTGTGCAAACGTTTGGGTATAAAAGTTACCCTCGTAGATAAAAATCAGTATCATCAGCTATTGCAACAAATTCATACTGTGGCAGCAGGTATAAAAGAACCAGAAGAGATTATCTTCTCTATAAAAGAATTATTTGACGATGAATTAACCTTTGTCCAAGGTTCAGTACAATGTATAGATTTGATAAATAAAATTGTCCACATTGATAAAGGTGGCGATAGCAGTGATAACACAAAGATAAAGTATGACTATTTGATAATTGCCCTAGGATCTTCAAATTATTATTATGGTATTAGTGGGGCACAAGAGTACACTTATAATCTCGGATCAGTCAGTGATGCTTTGAAATTAAACAAGGCAATTGATTCGCTCAACTCTGGCTCTACTATAACAATATGTGGCGGTGGATCTACAGGGGCAAGTCTTGCTGGAGCATTAGCCGATAGTGATGAGAGGGTCCGAAGAATTAAAATCAAAATAGTGGAAGCCCAAGACAATATCCTTCCTGGATGGGATAAACGTGTTATAAGTATGGCAACAAAAAGTCTTCTAGGTGATAACATAGAAATAATTGTCGGAAGTCCTATAACAGAAATAACACCTTCTTCTGTCATTTTACATTCAGGTCAACAAATAGATTCGGACCTCACTGTGTGGACAGCAGGTATCAAAGGATATGATATAAAGACCACTCCGCAAATTGAGAGGAGCAAAACAGGTAGAATTTTAGTAGACGAATATAGCAGAGTAAAAGGGTTTGAATATGTATTTGCAATAGGTGATATCTCTGCATTTACTATTCCAGATGGAAAGATAGCACCCCAGCTTGCTCAATTTGCTGTGAGACAAGCGCGGTCTGTAGCCAAAAATATCGTCCGTATTTTTGAAGGGGAACAGATGAAACACCTAAGCTATTCTAGTTCAGGTCAGATACTTTCACTTGGCAAGAAGTGTATTGGTTTGTTTGGCGGAATGACTTTAACAGGAAGCTTATGCGAATATGCAGAGGATTTTATAATTGACAATTACATCACTGCTCTAAAGAACAAGGCGCACGGCCTACCAGCTCTCGTATATGATAATAATATAGCATCAGAAATTTCAATCCCACTCAACTTTATTACTTATGCTACTACGAGAACCGTAAACAATTCAAAAAAGAGGTTTGGTAAATAGAATTAGTTCCATCATCATTTGTTTGGTCAATTGATAATAGAAGACTGCCTCGGCTAACTGATTTGTACTCATCATTCTAAAACCGCATCCACTGAAGATGTCTGCTATACAGAAGCCGCTGTCAACAGAATAAGAAGTTATTAGGAGTTGAAAAACTTCTAAATTGGCAGGCAACAATATTATAAAGGGTCAACGAATTGCCAGTATGCTAACTGCGTGCGTGATGGACAAGTAAAAACTTTAGAGATATGATATAAACTTGACACGGAATTTCCTACAATTTTTAGACGTTTCTATATCCGCTCATTGTAGCGGATCCTTATCCTCGTTTCTATAAGTTTGGAGAGCGGATACATCTGTTGAATCTAGACACCAATTGTTACTCAGCCATGACGATAATGAAGCAGAAACAAATGCTTCATTGCTATCTCTTACAACTTCTTATGGCCTGCTGTATTTAAGGAGAACAAGCTAAAATTTGAAACATTATCTAACGTGAATAATTCAACGACACAATTGAATAATTTAAGATTGTAGCAAAACTCACCCAGACCAAATAAGGAACTAAGAGGACGGCAGCGTAAGAAGAGATCTTAAATGAAAACGCAATTGTCAATATTATTGCTGCTAGTAGAAATAGAATATCAATTAATCCATACAATGGGGACATAAGTCCAAAAAATAGGAGTGACCAAAAAACATTTAGTATCAATTGAATTCCAAATACAATTAATGATTTTTTATTGTCTTTTGCTCTATTTTGCCATATTAAATATAAGGATATACCCATTAGGAAATATAGTAAAACCCATACAGGTGCAAACAACCAGCTTGGAGGACTGAAATTTGGTTTTATTAATGTAGGATACCAAGAAGAAACTGTCGGAACAGTGAGTATGGACCCAATTATACCTGCAAATTGACAGACACCTATGGAAGCAGCAAATTTGAAGATTTTATTGTACATTTATGCAACATGATGACGCTTATAATGAGCGCATCAGAATGAATACAACTCGTTCTATTTATCTGCTATGGTCTCTTCTTGAAAGAGTTAAACTGAACCTGTAACCTTTTTACATTGAGAATACATACAAATATGTACAGTAAATTGGGTCTTCAAAGAGAAGTTGAATGTAGCAGTAACGTGGCAGAATAAGCCTTAAACTTTTCAAGATCGACTATTATTTTTCCTCTACTATAACACTTTTTTTTATTTACAGTGGAATTAGGCTCGCTTAGATCGCTTTACTGTCTACATTATTGTACTGCAATATACAAACAGTGATTGCTTACATTAGAAATCTGATTAAAAGCATTTTCAGGAGTAATATGTGGATCCACCGTACTCCAGTCTATAATCAAATTATTTACATTATGTCTATGAGGTAAATAAAAAATGCGGCAGATCACAAATTGCGAGATTTAATTTTTGAGCGACACTTCCTAGATCATAAAAACTGATCTGCGTCTAGTATGAGTGCCAAATACCACTTTCATTCAGTCTTAATTCTGGATAAATAGTCGTGATAGCAGTCCATATATCACAGTCCTTCAGGTCTCAACTAAAAGTAATAGGTACCTTTCTAGAGCATCAATTCCTCTAGTGGTCTCAAATTACGCTACATTTGATGTAGCAGACATTCGGAGTTTTACTATAATAGTTGTGAGGCTCAAAAATTTGGTTGTGGAGTAGAAAAGAATGAGTATTCATATTCAGACCTATGATATCTTGAATTATCGCAGCTAGAGCTTGGTTGACACATTATCTCACACATAATTTGACATAAACACAAATATCATAAATCCCAGAACAACACCATAAACTATATGTCCACCTAGGCTTGCAAATGCCGGTACATGACCTAAAGGATGATTGAATGGAGATAAGCCAGTAATCGGTTTATGTATTGGTACTAAGGTAATAATCCAAAGTACAAAACCATATAGTATTCCAAATAAAATTAATGATGAGAAACTGTCGATTAACATTGTGAAAAAGAAAGTAACAATAAATGGAAAAGCTATTCCTGCAAGAATACCATTTATGAAGTGAAAGAAAAAGATTCCTTTGAAGTGAATATTATTACTTTCATTTGGGAGTTTAAACAATCGCCTTGTTATAACTTGATTTTCATGCCATTCAAAAACTCCAGACAATCCCCAGCGCTTCCATGATGGGATCTCAGTTAATGTCATTATAGCCGTTGACACTGCCCCACTCAAAAGACCAACCAGCAAATATGATAAGGAAGCAGTATCAGACAACACTTATATCCTCTATCTTCTAGCTCAATACTGTTTTATTTTCCATCACAATTCTAGATAACAACTCTAAGCCTTTGTCTTTTATAAGATAGACTTGCTTTTGTCCACTATAGGATATAAAATCGTAATCAATTAGATAAAACAAGTATTTCTTTAATATCGCGGGTGATGATAAGATCCTCAGCTGCATTAAATCATCAAATGTGGCTTCCCTCGCACATAATGATAAAATATACTCCAAAATATTTTTTCCAGTCAACTGTAAAGGATTTAGGCTTGCTTTGTCATATACAGTCATTGTTGCTCAATAACAGTATAATCTGGTATTAAAAAGTTGTTCATTATGTGACGTTGTTAGGCACTATAATAATCATTGGTATATCGACCTACTATAAACAAGGATAATATAGCCTGACCTAAGTCTGTGCAATCTCCAAACGCAGAGGAGTGAAGAATCCTATTATATACTATAGGCCAATGCTTTTTGCATTATTGCATTGAGACCTTTACCAATTTCATTATGTCGCCAAATGAGGCATAATTTATTGTGAAAGCATCGATTGTGTGATTTTGATATTGCTTCATGTTATTAAATGCTGAACCACCAACTACAACAGGCAGCTTGTTATTGTACTTTGCATGGATTTGGTGAATGAGCCTCTCAGCTGATTTGATGTTTTCTACAAGGGTTATAGATACAAGCACAATATCTGGCTGCAAATCTCGTATATAGTCCATAATATAATCGGATGGTATAGAAGTTGAAATATTATAAACCTTAAAACCCTTACTTAATAGAAGCG
>DATBGR010000162.1:0-2192 GCA_036557905.1 Nitrososphaeraceae archaeon
AAACTAATGAAGGCGCAGATGAACATATTGATAAGCTCGCTAAAAAATACCTAGGAGTAGACAAATATCCAATGAGATCACCAAATGAAAAAAGAATCATAGTAAAAATAAAACCAGAAAAAATATCTCATATCAGTATTATTATTCCACATTGACCTACCGTATGGTCGTCATCCATAGTAGAAACGATGAGGACAATACTGAAAGAAAAAATCCCCTTTAGTAGTATGTAATATTATGGATAAAGCAAATTCTGGAGGTACGGGCGGTTGGGGTGCGGCGTGCCACCAAGATATTGATGTTATTATTTTCTTCTTTTTGATCGTTTTGGGACACTTTTTATTATCATCTTAGCATTTACATCAACTTCCTCTTGCAGGTAGAGCCGGAGAACCTATGCTTGAAAATTGGTCAACCCTATCTCTATTGGCAGGAATAACTTCAAAAATACGATTGGGAACACTTAGATCAATTACGCTATTTATCCATAATAATTAATTATGTATCGACCAATTATATGTAGACCAAAGTCTATTAACTTTCGATCAATATTGCTAGATAGTACTATTCTATCCTCAATTCCAATCCACTTCTTGGATCTTTTTGGGACCACGATATTTGCAGTTACTGGTGCTCTAAAAGCCATAGAACATAAGCTAGACGTGGTAGGAGTTGTTGTACTTTCTGGTGTTGCTGGATTAGCTGGAGGAATCATTAGAGATGTTGTCTTGGGACTAACACCGCCATCAGCCTTAGTCGATCCTTCGTATATAATAATAACATCAATCACTGGGATCGGTATTCTCTTGCTTTATCGTTATACAAAAAATCTAATGAGACTATTTTTAACTTTCGATGCTTTTGGTTTAGGAATTTTTAGTCTACTTGGTGCCAATATTGCTTTCAGCATGTTTGGCCTTAACCTCGTCATTATGATGTTCGCTGGAATTATTACTGCTGTTGGTGGCGGTATTATACGTGATATGTTGGTAAGCGAAGTCCCTTTGGTTCTCAGGAAGGAACTATATGTATCTGTGAGTTTCGTCGGAGTTTTGTTGTTCTTCATTTTGCTTTATTTGGGAGTAAACATAATAATTTCAACCATCATAGGAATTATTGTTATCACTATTTTCCGTATAGTCGCGATTAAATATAACTGGAATCTGCCAAGGAGAGTTTCTAGAAATACAAATGGAGTGTAAGAAGTATTACTATGGGATTCAAATCTTGGCATGAATCAGTGCAATTGCATCCACCGATCTAAGTACTTGCCTGTCTTCTCTCGATTAAATGCTATCTTAATGATATCTATACAGAGAACACTGAATCAATCAAAGCGTATATGATTAGGAATCTGTCAGGCTAAATTTCTTTCAGTACGCTTACACAGCCAGTGAAAGAAATTTACACCCTTAGTAGTAGCCTTATAACGCTCTATGTAGGTTTGAAAATCCCGAAATTTGCCGAAACAATACCTCTTTAATTTCCCTCATCTTTTCTTCGGCGTGTTGATTTGTTCCAGGGAATATGAAAAATACACTGTCGGTGTTCGAGGAGCGCTTTTACAATACCAGATTCATGCAAATCTGCCGCATATAGGTTAGCATTCAGAAGCTATACTGACATGCATTCGGAATCTGAGATCAGATAGGTACAAACTATTAATGGGTATTGGAGGTAATAATTACCATTTAATGCCAATAGTTTATATATGGATAGGTGCTACTGATAGCTATGTCATCATCAAAAGATAACACAAAAAGTACTAAAGATGTCAGTGTAACTCTATTCGATGTAGCAAACGAAAACTTCACAAAAGTGGTAAATCAAGCTGCAAAGGTTCAGCCAGAATATGCGCAAGCAATCTCAAATTTGCAGCAAGAATACATAGATGCATCTAGAAATGCCATTCAGACAACAACTTCATTTCAAAAGCAATTTGCAAACAACAACAGCAATTTCAATAACATCATTGTTTCAGACACAGCAACCCCATACGTTCAGGGATTAATAAAACAATCAAACGATTCCACAAACAATATCATAAGAATGGCCGACATTAACCATCAGCTAACACTCAATGTATTAAACGCATTGAGAGAAAATGTGAAAAACTATAGTAGAACCGTTGAAGCCAGTGCTGAATTTAACTCAAACCTGGTAAAAGCCTGGACATCATCCTATTCATCGAT
>DATBGR010000163.1:0-5875 GCA_036557905.1 Nitrososphaeraceae archaeon
AGAATCTAGATGAACAGAAGAACGTCGATGAACAGAAGAACGTCGATGAACAGAAGAATCTAGATGAACAGAAGAATCTAGATGAACAGAAGAATCTAGATGAACAGAAGAATGTCGATGAACAGAAGAATGTCGATGAACAGAAGAATGTCGATGAACAGAAGAATCTAGATGAACAGAAGAATGTCGATGAACAGAAGAATCTAGATGAACAGAAGAATGTCGATGATAAAGGAAATCATGCAATTAATGGACTAAACTTCAAAATTGAGAAAAAACAAGATGAGTTAAATAAGAAAATAGAGAGTTTGAACGATAAGGTAAACAAAGATAATACTCAACACTATTTGACGCAACAGGAAGGGAACAATGCAAAAGATCAGAATATTGGCGATGATAAGAACGATCTTGGAATTAATGGACTAAACTTCAAAATTGAACAAATACAAGCTAACTTTGAGAAGAAAATAGAAAACTTAAAAGATAAAATAGAAAATGACAAGGATAATCTACAGCTTATACAACAACGAGATGAAAATAAAGCTAAAGATGATACTAACGATAACAATGATGGTAATGAAGAGGACAATCATAAGTCTTACGATGGTTATGCTTTTGATGAAGGTAATGATAATGGTAAGGGAAATGATAAGAATGAGAACTTTAACTTTGCTGCTACGGGTGATTTTGGATGCTCAACAAATACACAGAAGACTGTAGCAAGCATCGAAAAGAAAAAAGCTGAATTAGTTCTGCCATTGGGAGACCTTTCATATCATAGTACTGCTGATTGTTGGTTCGGTATGACAGAGCCTCTTAAGGGTAAAATGATGATCACTTTAGGATACCATGATACGCATGATGGAGAGGCAAAACTGAATCAATATCTCCAAAGCTTCCAATTGGACAAACCATTCTACTCTTATGATTACAAGAAAGTGCATTTTCTAATCATGGCTTCACAATCTCCCTATACTGAAGGCTCTGAGCAATACAATTTTATAAAACAAGATCTGGAAAAATCATCTAAAAATAAAGATATTGATTGGACGGTAGTGACCACCTATACGCCATTTTATTCTTCACCAACAACGCATAAAGGTGAAAAAGACCTGAGGAACATCTTTCATCCACTCTTCGAAAAATATGGGGTTGACCTAGTATTGCAGGCACATAACCACAACTATCAAAGGACATATCCAATAGCATTTAACCCTAATGAGAGTTCAAAACCAACAGTAATAAATGGCTCTTCAGGATCTAAGGCTAATACTGATGGAACCATTTTTGCGATAGTTGGAACAGGTGGGGAAGGTTTCTATCCATTGCAAGGACAGCAATCCTACATGGCTAAACAATTTGATGGCAAGTTTGGGTTTTTAGATATAAGCATTAGTGACGGTAAACTGACTGGAAACTTTTATGATAATAAGGGCGATGTACAAGACAACTTTACAATTGATAAAGAAGTAAAAGGCAAAAAGGCAGAATCTAATCCAATTGCCTGAATCGTTATAACTTGAAAGCAAAACCTTGTTGATTTCAAATTATAGATTATACATATATCAGGACATTAGCATTAAAAAATTCAATTTATAACTTTCATAATAGATGACACTTATTATTAGTCTTGATATCTTAATTATATCAAAAGAAAATGTTTTTCTATTTACTGACTTGATCGTACCTCTGTGAAACGTCTTGCCAGTTTATAACATTCCACCAAGCAGTAACATAGTCTGGTCTTTTATTCTGATACTTGAGATAATAAGCATGTTCCCACACATCACAGCCTAAGAGTGGTATCAATCCCTCTGTCCGTGGACTTGTTTGATTTGGCATTGATTTGTATTCCACTTTTTTGGTTGATGGATTATAAGCCAGCCATCCCCATCCACTACCTTGAATCAACACCGTACTAGCAGAGAATTTTTCCTTAAAGGCAGAAAAGCTTCCAAATGATTCATTAATTGCATTTGCAATAGAGCCGCTGGGTTCACCTCCGCCATTTGCTTTCATATTGCGCCAAAATATTCTATGGTTATCAAATCCACCTCCATTAAAGTTGATAGCACTCTTTTGATCAGCTGGTACTTGATCAAGGTTGGATAATATCTCTACAATATCCTTTTCCTGGATAGCGGATGGACACTTTTCAAGTGCGGCGTTAAGCTTATCTGTATAAGTTTGATGATGCTTAGTGTGATGAATTTCCATAGTTCTTGCGTCTATATGCGGTTCTAGTGCATCATAACTATATGGTAATGGTGGTAACTCATACTTTCCCATATGTGTATTTTTTCTCTGTAATTATTAACTTTTACGTTGTAAAAAATATTCATGTAATTAGGAAATCAAGTCAAAAAATATAGAATTTATAAAAGAATTTTAAAGGATGTCAATATACCTATTATCAATCGAAAATAGAAACTGCTTTTCTATATCCATTGTCTTAACAAGTTGCTATTTGTTCAACAACATAAAGGTCTAGTCATTGGATCCATTATCATTTTGATCTTGCGATCCTGAATCTGACGGAGGCGGAGGTGGTGTCGAATCTTCTTTTGATTGATTCGTTTCAGCAAGTGTCCTACTCAGAGAAGCAAAGGACGATTCATCTGATGTCGAAGCGTTTGACATTGAACTATTTGACATTGAACTATTTGACTGTGAGAATGAATTTACCGCAACTGAAGGAACCAATACAAAGACAAAAGAAATTAATATTATCGTAATAGTCATTCTGCCAGATATCATCAGTAGATCATTAATCATATGTAATATTGTAAATATAAAGTAGACTGATTCCTACTCTATTTACCTTTATAAGCACAATAGTAAGGAAGCTCAACAGCTTGACCCGGACGTTCCATAATTATGGGCTTTTCAAAAGACGTCCTCTTGCAATTAAAAAGCGAAGAGAAGGCCTTCCCAGCTTACACCTTTCCATCTCTTGATAAACTAATTACTACTTTGGCAATATTCTGAATATCTTACCTTGACCGATAGATACAACATACAGGTAGCCATCTGGCCCTACAGTAAGATCGGTGACGGCGCCAAATCCATCACCAAATACTATTTCTTTGGCTCCGATATTGATGGGATTCTCAATAAATTTTTCCCCAAGGACCTTAGGAAGTACAAGATCGTTTCTTTCATCATTCAATTTGAAGTGGTATATTCGGCTGTTGTGAACATCACCAACAAACATCTCATTTCTATATTGCTCCCCTAATTTGTCGCGATCGTAAAAAACTAATGATGTCAGTCCAGTACTGTGAGCCCAAACTACTTTAGGCTCTTCGTATATTCCCCTGCCATTAAATGTTACTAATTGACTTAAATCAAATTTTTTTTGTGACTGAGAAAAACCGTAAATATATTGCCATCCGCTATTAAATCCAGGATTTACTAGGTTTATCTCATCACCTTCTTGCGGCCCGTTCTCTGTATCCCATAAGGAACCTGTTATAGGATCAAAAGCCAATCCAAAACTGTTCCTTATGCCATATGCATAGTACAACCGCAATGGCATAGAACTTCCCAGTATCCCTTCTCCAACAGGCTCGCCTTCTTGTGTTACTCTTAAAATACCACTACGTCCGTCAGCAATTATCCCACTGGCAAAGTTTTGAGTCTGTGTTGCTTGATAACCAGTACTGAATGAGCCATCGATATCTCCTACTGGAATGTATATGTTCTCATCAGGACCAATCTCTATTGCTCCTCCGTTATGTCTCGGTCCGGGAACTGCAGGCAAATCCAAAAGAAGTTTAGGGTTTGCAAGTTTATCATCAACTAATTCATACCTATAAAGGCGATTTCCTTCTGGCTCTTTACCTTTACGATCGTCACCATCTTTACCATTTATTTCAGTAAAGTAAAGGAAAACATACGTTTTGGTACTAGTTTTGAAAACGGCAATACCACACATTCCTCTTTCAACAGAGTTTGCCACGTCCACATCAAGCAATGGTTTCTCTAGAATTCTCCCGTTTACTACACGTACTACAGTTCCCTTGTCTTTCTCCAAGACAAGAAAGTCGTCAGGCCCCACAAAAGCCATAGTTGTAGGCGTGTCCAGTCCTTGTACTACTTGTTCAACTTTGAGCCTAGAATCAAAGACGCGTGGATGGTCTGGACTTAAACTAAATGGCCGTTCTCTTAAATTTTCTTGACCATACGTCTGAGAAAAATAAATGGTAGAAAAACTGATTAAAACGACGACACCGATAAGGATAATATAATTTCTGATAGTGGATTGAAAAAGCAAACTTGGATTCCTCTTTCACAGCAAGGCATAACTAATATTAATTTTCGTTCGTAATATTACGGATTTATTTGGTTAAAAATTAGGGCGAGGATAAACATAGTTTCCTTAACGGTTCGCTATTCCAACCACCTTAACCATTTTTTGGAACAATGAGAGTTCAACTTGTTGATGATAATTCAGCTCATCTAGTGATATTTAACAATCTTATAGAAAAAAAGTATATATATTTTCTTAGACAGTTATAGTATACCTAAACACCAACTGGGACTATTGGTTGTTCTTGTTCATCACACCCGAGAAGTCCCAGTTGTATTATGTTTCTGGTTAGAACTGCTTACTATAAATACGTTATCTTCGGAGATAAGATGTCAGGACCATTTCGCAACATGAACAGCTTTATCCCCATAGTTACCGGAATGCGCTCAAGGGTGAATTCAGTGTTTCTGCTGTCGACCAACAGATAATAGGTTTTTTTGGTATGGGAAGAATAGAATTAGACAATGTTTGTTCAGTCCTAACATGAATAACACATTATAACCGCGCCTTTCTAAAGCATTATCCAGCAGCATAAATTTGGGAGTATCTATAGCTCATATTGATAACTTGAATCGATTCTCATCTTACGCCAACACTTTTGGGTTATACAAAAGAATATCAGAGCAATATAACGATCAGGCAATTTTGGATTCTGTCAAAGAATTAGTACCAGATAAAGTACTAAAATTAACTCACAACGGTGAATCCATGACGCCGCTCTTGCATTGGTTCAAAAATGACTTTATGAAGTGGATGCCAAAAGTACTCCAATGTACAAAATGTAATAGACCAATGAGAGTTCAACTTATAGATGAGAACTCAACAACTTTACGAAATACAGAAATTCACTTGTGTGACGTATGTGGTTTAAAGCAAATATTTCCAAGATATGACAAAATACTAAGGATTGCAGAAACAAGAATAGGTAGGTGTAGTGAATGGTCAATGCTCTTTGGCGCTATTGTAAATTCAATATCGATTCAAACCAGAATAGTACATGATTATCTTGACCATTGCTGGAATGAATCTTTGATGAATAAGAAATGGGTGCATATTGACTCAACTCTGGACTATCCTATTTCTTTTGACCATCCCTACTATTATGAACAAAATTGGGGAAAGAAATATCAGTATGTATTAGCATTTTCTGCCAATAGTCTAGAGGATGTTACTACACGATATACTCAACGGTGGCTTATGGTTCAGAAAAGAAGAGGAAAGAATGATAAAGTAGAAGAATTCAAAGAGATTTATTACAAAACATAATCTGCGAAGTCATCAACATAACGATACTATATCCTGAAACACCTCTAAATGTTATTTGTCTTATGGTTGTCAATTCTGTCTATTATTTAGATATCAAGCCCGACATTATTTACTGCAATTTGACTATATCCATAGAAGTGGGACTAAATAAAGGGACAAGTTTGATTTGGGGCCAGTGGGATTTGAACCCACGACCGCCAGCGCCCCAGGCCAATACCTCAGTGAAATCAAATCAAATCAAATGAGATGGTATCCTTGACCAAGCTAGACGATGGCCCCTTACGACTTACACAAAGG
>DATBGR010000164.1:0-3828 GCA_036557905.1 Nitrososphaeraceae archaeon
TGGCAAACCGTAATGTTTTTAAGCCTGTTTGCAGAATTGTGCCAGGAATTATATGAATACTATCTTTAAACGAAATGGCCTTGCGGCAATATTGATTGTCAGTTTGATTGTTCATATAATACCTGAAGCTCTATATCTGAAGCCACCATCTCTCTTATCACTATTAAGTCAATCACCATTAATACCCTTGATGGTTTCCCCCGCCTCTGCCCAAAGAGTAGGACCGGCCGATACGTGCAATTGTACAATAGATACCACTTCCTATGGGCATCTATCCAAGAATATATCCGGAATAACCATTCCGAAGGTGAAACTTGTAAAAAATGAGTCAATGGATAGTCAATCTGAGGGACATCTAACTTGGAAAGCAATAAAGCCTATGCAATTAATGGGTATTCTTACTAATGGATATTTCCTTGGAAATTTTTCAAGTGGAACAAGTTCTACCGTGGCACTTAATACGCTAAATGTCAAACCCAATGATACAATAGGTATTCAGATAGGCGGGGGAACTAACCCTACTGCTGCAAAAGCGGAGATCATAAAGGCTAACGTTAATGCAAATGGTACTTTTGAAGATATTAAGACTATTGGTAAAACAGTATCTAGCTCGCTGGCATCCCATGTTAAAAAGATAAAATCAGCTTTAAACAACAACAAACTTCTAGTTGGACTCGATCCTCACCCAAGCTATTATCTTCTCCTAGTAGCTTTGACGTATGGTGATGGTATCAAATCGGCAAGCACGATAGCCAGTAGTGGACCAAAAACGAATCACCTTGTAGCAATATACCAAACTGTGTTGCGAGTTTCGTGAGATAGATATCATTGTTTGAGGGGGCTCAAATTCAGGCCACTTTTGTCACAATAGCTTCATAAAATCTTTCAATCATTTGGTCATTGATTCATGAATATATACAGTAAGCTATTCTGATTTTTCAATTTTTGTTCGATTTTAAATAGTATGGAAATCAGATAGCCGTAACTATCAAAATTTAAGCAATTACCACAGATTAAAATTTCAATGGCAAAATATAGGTCTTCATGAAACCAAGTTCAAAAATAGCTTAACTTGGGATTTTCTTTCCGTACATCACAATATACTATTCATCGAACATCTGTTCCATATTCTTCAATTATGGATGACATGCACTTGGTAGTCTTGTTGACAAGATCAATTCTAGCAAATTCATTATGTGAATGTGATCTATTAAATTTGTAAGATCCTCCTATGCAGACACATGGTGCTTTGAGCAGTTTTCTAAAATGGTACATCGGACCTGATCCTGCTGAAGAAATGCTAATTATTACCGTACTAAAGATTTCTGTCGCAGCGTTCTTAACAATTCTAACAAAATTATCGTTCACAGGTGTTCGACTTGGGTATTCTCCATCAACCTTTTTCACTGTTATAGTGTTTGCAAATCCCTTTTGGGTAAGATAATTTCGAAGACGATCGAGTTGTACATCAGGGACCATGTTGGGAACAAGCCTAAATTCTAATCTCGCCTTTGCTTCAGCAGGCAAAACTGTTTTGGCTCCTTGTCCAACATATCCTGACAATAACGCACAGATATTGCTTGTTGGACCCACTATGAGAGCTTCTTTGAGTTTAACCCCCCTTAAGTTATTGGCAAATTTTGTTATTCCATATTCTTTCCTAAAATCCTCATCGTCAAAGGGCTCATTTTTTACAAAATGGGTCTCATCTTCTGATAAACTTCTTACATCATCATACCAATGATTGATCAGTATTCTGCCTTTAGTATCGCAGATGGTTCCTAAGGCGCGCACCAAAACCCATGTAGGATTTTCTATCAAGACTGCCAAACTAGAATGAACATCATGGGACGGACCTTTTGCCACGAGATCTACAGACAATATCCCCTTGACTCCTAAATGTATAAATGCCGTATCATTCGAATCTACGAAGCCAAATTCCCAAATTATTCCGTCACAAGCAAATTTCTTTTTATATTTGTTAAGAAATTCTTGTATATGCAAACTACCTATCTCTTCTTCTCCCTCAACGATAAATTTTATATTACATGGGACATCTCCTGTCTCCTTGAAGTAATATCCGACGGCCTTAATTCGAGCAATTAACTCTCCTTTGTCATCTGACGAACCACGCCCAAAAATGTAATTTCCGTAAATCCTGCCACTGAACGGGTCTGCATTATCCCACATCTCTACAGGCCCTTCAGGTTGAACATCGTAATGATTATAAAATAATATTGTCTTTCCTGATGGATTTGATCGTGATTTAACCTCACCAAATACTATAGGAGGGACGCCATCCCCCTCATTATCATCTAAGTAGATTAACTCAGCTTTGATATTAGATTTAGTCATAATCTCTGCCACAAGCTGCGCACACCTAAGTAAATTTTGCTTGTTGTAGGCACTACTTGGCTGCCTAATTAGAGTTTGGAGATCAGATACAATATCATGCATATTGGAATCAATAGCACAATTTACCTTAAGATTCATTTATTGGTAATATTTTGAATTAGGATGTAATAATACTTATCAATTAAACTTTGACCTAGAATTTTTTCTTTTTCAATAGATTGAATCTATAAATACATGAGAATGGCTCTACCATACGAGGAGAAATAGAGCACAATATTACCGTCTTTTCAGATATTATAGATCTGGTAGATATCTGCTTAAATTACTGTAAAAATGCAATCTCTTCAAATGAAATTATCCTGATTTTGTCGCATTACGAATCTGCTGCCAAGATATTCGAGCTTCTTAAGAAGAATATTGAATTTATTGAGTCATATAAAGCTGATGGTTCCCTCGTAATCGTAGATTCGAAAAGGGCATGGTTTAATGTCAAAAACGAATTTGTAGGAGTCACGATAATGCTTAAAATGTTGCTCTCACGCAGAACCAAATTATCCAAAAACGGGATAATGGTTGTTGCGGATATGGCGAATTTTTTCCATCCTTTTTTGAGGTTTCAGGACCTTTTAAGACACGAAGAAGAAATAGCTGCTCTCGAAGAATTTCCTATTAAATTTTATTGTAGTTATTCTAGTATAGATTTAAGTTCAGTTACTAGCGAACTAGAACAGGGACTATTCCGAAAGCATGATAGGTTCATTAAATTATAAGGAATAACTTGCAGATACATTAATAGAGCAAGATATACATAGTGTAACGTGTATGCGATTATCTCTTATCAAATACCGCCTTATGAGAATGAGAAGAATAACTAAGAATAGGTTTTTCATTATCGTTAAGTCGTTGATATATTTCTACCTTAGCATCAAGATCAAACTTGGTTGGGTTTAAGTAGATTTTGACTTTATTTGCGTATGCTAGTAAACTATTTTTTTAGTAGAAAGTTCATGGTCTATACCAATTGGAAAAGTTGTTCTCTTCTGACCTATTTCTTGACCAAACTCGTTGTTTCCACAAATACTTTATCAGTAAGAAATGCTTAGCAATAAAGCCGAGAGCTATCGAAACTATACCCCCCACAATAAATCGCAAGCCAATAATCTTGAATCCATCAGCCTCTTCCTTAATGGAAATGAAGCTAATCCCAATCCAAATACAAACTATGCCAAAGGTCAATATTACTATGCCGGCTATTAAGAAAGGTTTAAACAACATTGCAGACTCATTGTTAGATTTAGTCATGGTCCAACACTAATAATATGACACGATTAATTAAATTATCTAGGTCATACTCTTTCTATGATTTACAGATGATTATGAACAATCCCTGAAAGTTTAGATCGACTTTGACAGTGGAGTGGTCTCGACTTAAAGTAGAACTAGTCAAATTTGATGTAAATCAACCTAGTAGAA
>DATBGR010000165.1:0-4990 GCA_036557905.1 Nitrososphaeraceae archaeon
ATCGACATTGAGCCTCTAATATACTCTTGTTATCAACGAACTCGGATCAATCCGTCAACAATTGTCATCATTTTTATTTTTCACTTTAACACCCTCTTTACAAAGGTCAGTGCAATTTGTTGGAATCCTATTCTCTTGTAAAAATTATGTGAATCGATTCTATCATTTCTTGACTCAAGTCTTATGCGATAACGCTTCTTTCTTTTGGCGATGAATTCACATTTCTTAGTATTCAGATCTTGGAATAGTCCAAAGGCGATTGAATATCGTAGATTTCATGATATCAGAGATCTGATAGGCACTGCGGGTATAATACAACCCATGTGTTCAATGAGTCATTTTTCAGTAATCATAAATACCATCATATTGCAAGTTTTTACGATGAGTCTGGATTCAGTATTGGTATCATCCATAATGAGCAAGGATGTAAAAACGGAAGTCGAAGAGCAAGACATAGGAGCAATATGCAGGCTCATGGATGATTATGATATAGGATCTGTTGTCATAGTGAAAAGACAAGACAAGGAGCAAATACCCGTAGGGATAATTACTGAGAGAGATATAGTGCGGACTTTGAGTAGAAAGGCCAGAGACCTCAAGGAACCATTAACTACTTTTATGAGCAAGCCAATAATCACTATAAAGTCTAATAGTTCTGCTAGAGATGCTATGCAACTGATGAACTCAAATCGCATAAGAAGAATCGTGGTAGTTGACCCAAGCGGTAGAATGGTTGCAATTTTAACAGAAAAAGATATTTTTAGAGAAATGCTAAAAAAATCTGGACTTATAGAAGACTTTACAAAATATGGTTAATTTGTTATTGGTAAGAATGCCTAAGACTTATAATCCTCAAGGAACAATAGCGTGACAATTTCTCTCTAGCCACTCCTTACTTGTTTTGTAATCAGGCAATAGAAAAGCTGCAACCTGCCAATATTATTTGGAATGTTTTTCACCGTTATCATCTTACAAGCAATATGTTTCCTTGTACATATTTACTAATTATAGTATCAATAATACTCAGGTTCGGTGGGAACCATGCGGAATTTCACAGTGGTCTAATTGAGAATAATCATATGCGTCGGCAAAATCATCAATAATCATATACTTCTGACAAACGTTCAGCTCTAAAAATTTGCTTAACCGTCTTCCTTGGTCTTCCATCAGTAAAAATAGCCTTGGGTTCGTACATTGCAGAAAAAGCAGCTATATGAGCCAAGAAGGGTTCTAGCGCCATACCTTTATCGGTTAATGAATATTCAGTTTGTACAGGTCTACTTTTGATTATCGTTCTTTTTAATAGACCAAACTCTTCAAGTTCATGCAATCTTTTTACACTATATGTAGAATGTCAAGGACTATGTATGGAATATAAGGAGAGCATACACAAGAGGCATGCCCACTCTACAGCGAACAGAATAGAAGGTGGCTTTTGGAAAATCTACCAAATCAAGAGAAAACTGCACACAAGCATCGAGTAAGAATCTTACAACAGTATCATTCAGCCTTAGAGCACACACTCTTGTGGGCTGTTGAGGCAGAAAATGCACAATCTATAGAAGAGTTTAAGGCGAAAACCGCCGGAAGATTCAACACTGTAAGAATTGTACCATTAATTACCTTCCAAGAGGTTATAGAAAGATGCAAAAAAGTCGAAGAAGGAGCATTTTATGATTAGCTAGGAGAGTTGATGGTAATGGCAATAAACCCTCCCCATTTTTTTTGAAACCCAAATGATCAAGTAAAAGTTACCTACTATCCTTATGATGACCTCCCCATTTATGGTTCTAGAATTTAAATAGGATAATGAAGAATATGATCAAATCGGGTGTGAACATTTTTGATCCAGTGGGATTCACTAATTGTTGAAATGTTAATACTGGCATCAATAATTTGGTTTACAGTATATCTTGAACACTTGACATACAGGCGTACAGAAAAACAAAAGGAACAGAAGGAAAGAAAAAATCTGATCATTTTCATTGATGATGATCTGAGGCAGAGACTTAGGTTTATAGACGAATCGCAGCAATTCAAGGATTACAAGCCATTTTTTACCGACATGTGGGATGCTGTTGTTCTTGCGGGAAATCAATCATTGCTTCCGTTTAATGTGTTCCAAAATTTACAGCGAACATATTCGTGGATGAAATATTATAATAATGAACTGGATATAACGAACAAAAGCGGCAAGATAGATGAAAAAGTCTTAGAAGAATTGTTGCAAGACGTAAGAAAGCAAATTAATGGATCAATTGCATTACTGAAAGTCGAAGCAAAGTAGGAACGTTTATGGTTAAATTATACATTGCTGATGCTGATGGACCCTGTAAATAGACTCTTAGTTAGCATGTTCATGAAACTCAGAATAAGAGATAAAACAACGTTGTGTCCTATAAAAAGGACTCCGATATGAACTATAGAGTAGTCAATTGATCACACAGACTACATCTACATAGTCCTTTAGTTCTACCAATGTTACTTCCTTTTTGCCAGAGAGAATTTCAGAGCGATAGTGCCAAGTTCAGTAATGAGTTAAACGGATCGTGAATTGGTAAAGGAATCGGCATGGTTCAGTAACAACGTAGAGACATCAACACGAGTCATAGCCTATATGTAATATCATAAGAATTTGTAGAATACGTGAAAATTCCTTTTTATTTTTATCTGCCTCGAGTTCTAGTCTAATTGCTAATACAAATATTCTGGTTCGGAATTTGTAATAACATTAGTATTTCAATAAATAGACTCATTTCGAATTGTCCTGGTATTCCATATGCATCCTTTACTTAAAATTTTCAAACCCATTACTTCAACCATGGTGAATATGCAAGAAAATAGAAAGCAGGGTGAATTGACAGACCCATTATTTTTTCTGGCTTTATTTTCAGAATTATCCTTTTATTATTTGGCTGGCGATAGTAATATTTTCCAATTCCTAAATATCTCTTTGCAAGCTTTTTTAAATGTTCATCAGCTCCTTCAGTAGTTTGCTCCACCACTCTTCCTTTTATTGATACCATATTGAATGGATTATTTTGCTCCACTACTGATAGAGCTATCCTTTTGTCTTTTGTTACGTGCCTAATCTTCGCGGATTCTTCGAATGTATTAATCAGAATTAAATCTTCAACCATTTCAGCCCAAACTGGAGTGATATGTGGTGAACCATCCTTTGACAACGTTCCTACATATACCAAATTCCTGAATTGAAAAAGACGAGAAAGCTCATCCTTACTCAACTCCGTAACTCCGGCAAGTAGGTCAGGCTTTGAAAGAGAGTCACTATCTGTATTTGGCGGAGCAACATCCACTATTTCTACAGATGTAGGCCTCTTGCCCCATTCGTATTTGTCATCATTTTGCACATACATTTCAGCTCATCTATCAGATATTAAGATTCTTATATGGTATATTCAATCAAAAGTTAAATCCCAAAATAAGCCACAAATTGAATATTAAATTAAAATTTTCATATTGAACAATTTCTCTATATACAAATAATAGATTGCTCTGCTTGTGTATAATAACATGAATGAATTCGTAGTTCTAAATGGTGAACAAGAATTATGGGAAGTAGACTATGAAAATAAAATTGCATTAAACATTTCAGAGCTTAATATTAGAAAAGAGAAAGTAGTCGAATATGCAGGATCCATCGAGGATTATTTGAGACAGAAGGGTTTTACAGAAGTTCATTTTCATCAAAGAGGAACCCTCCCTTCACGTGCCCATTACGGCCATGTGCAAAATTGTTCATTTAGATAATATCGTTGCTGTAGTCCAATTTCTGCTAGAAGCTCATGTCTGCTTGATCTCAACGTAAAATGTTAGATATCGCAAGTTTTGCTACCCTCAAGGATAAATTCATTACTAAAGAAGTATTGATTAGAGTAGTAGTTGACAACTATCCTAGCCTCTTTGGAAAACCTAGTTTTGGTTGTAGAGTCTTCAAAGGATGGGTGGAAAGTTCAAGAACCTTTAAAGGGTCAAAAGCCAACCAGCCTGGCATTTGATCCTGAACACCCTCAGAGAGCATATTGCGGTACTTCTGATAATGGACTTTGGAAAACTGATAATAATGGTCGAAATTGGGAAAAGACCTCACTAGAAGTCTCAAATTCTAGTATCATGTCTATTTCAGTAAGTCCTATAGAAAAAGGACAAGACGGATTTAACAAGTTATTTGTCGGAATGGAACCAAGTATAATTTATAGCTCAATTGATGGAGGTCGAAATTGGGAAAAGATAGATGAATTTAATAAATTACCTTCACACTCTACATGGTCATTCCCTCCTAGACCATCAACACATCACGTCCGTTGGATAGAGCCTGATGTAAATAGAAAGGAGTACCTCTTTGTTGCTATAGAGGCAGGAGCACTAATCAAGAGTTTTGATGGTGGTGAGACCTGGAAAGATCGAATTGAGAATAGTCCATATGATACTCATACATTAAGGACTCATAAAAAAGCACCTCAAAGACTCTATTCTGCTGCGGGTGATGGCTATTTTGAGAGTCAGGACTATGGAGATTCCTGGAAAAAATTAGATCAAGGACTAGGACAACACACTTATCTTTTAGGCATTGCGATAAATTCGGATGATCCTGAAAACATAATCATATCAGCCGCAAGCAATGCTTGGAAAGCACACTATAGACAAGATACGGAATCTTTTGTATATAGACGTTCATTTGATATTCATGATAACGATAAGAGGTGGACTTTAACTACTGATGGATTGCCTGAATCAAAAGGAACTATAATTTCAATTGTTGAATCTAATCCAAAAATCAAAGATGAGTTTTATTGTTTGAACAATCGAGGAATCTATTGTTCTAAAGACTCAGGAATCTCTTGGGATGTAATAGATATACCTTGGGCTAAAGAATATTATTTACAACACCCTTGGGCACTTGCAGTTAAGGAATGAAATTGCATATAACAGTAACAAGTAACTAATATACTAAAAAAGAATCGTTGAT
>DATBGR010000166.1:0-6234 GCA_036557905.1 Nitrososphaeraceae archaeon
TAAACCTAATCTAATTTCTCACCATTGAATGGGTTTCAGACCTTTACACATACATATATTTTCATCTTATTAAAGGATTAATTGTGAAAGGGAGAACCATGTTTTGATCTCGTCAATCATGTAGTCAAAATAACTGACGCCATATGTTATCTCACAGTTACTAGCATTGACTATAATTAGTCGGTTTATTGATCATGGACGAAGAAAACTATCTTCACTATATGGATTTCCTTTCTAATTTTTACAAACGGATCTTTTGAATAGTTAGTTACGCCCGTGAGGCTTGAGAAACAGGAAGATCATGCGATCTAGATTATCGAGTAAAAATTTTTGCTCTTAATTACTCCGTACATTCATCTATGTACATTCAGAAAATACTTTCCTTCTGAACCTTGATCTATCATATTCTCTCCAGTAATTAAACAGTAGCAGGTCCATTTAATCCATCAAATTTACGTGATTGGTTTAAAATAGTAACAATTACTTATATGCTTGACATTACACCGAGATCGTATCCTTAGTTAATCCTCTCGATCCAACTTTGGCAGTAGTGTGTACGTTTAAAAGAGGTATTGAAAAATTCTTAATTGAGGGGCTATCGTCTAGCTTGGTCAAGGATACCATCTCTTTTTAGGTATAAGCCTGGGGCGCTGGCGGTCGTGGGTTCGAATCCCACTGGCCCCATACCAAACTTGTCATATTATTATGCACCACTATTATACATAATATGGGGGATGGCATACACTACATTTGCGAATTCGGTAGACAGTCGCAAAGCGTCATATTAGATTCCTCTTCCAATTATTACACACTATTCAAGTTTTCTATCAGATCAGAAATAACACGAAAATATTATGAAAGAAGAATCAGATACTTCCTAGATTTCATCAAATTTGAAGTCGATGAGGTCAATATGGAATATCGTTGTAATTCTTTTGCGCGTAAGGCAAATAATGAACTAAGATGGGTAATAGAGCATATAATAAAATTCTTGCAGTTTCAGAAAACTAGAGTCGAAAATCGCGATATCACTGCTGCAACACTACGCAATTACGTAAAATCTCTAAAATCGTTTTGTGAGATTTGTGAAATAACTATTCCTTGGAAGAAAATAACAAGAGGCTTACCAAGAGGAAGACAGTCATCAACCGACAGGGCACCCAAAATTGATGAAATTAGAAAATTGCTTGACTACCCTGACAGAAGAATAAAACCAATTATTTTCACCATGATCTCCTCGGGTATTCGACTAGGCGCGTGGGATTGGCTATAGAACAATAGTCGTAACTTTTTAATTTCTTCAGAGATTAAAAAGACACAAGAACAAATTCAAATTTCCGGTGTAGGATAAGACAAACATGCAAATCCATTAGTAACACCTTATCCTACCACCGTTTCTCCAAAATGGATTAATAGATTGGCTATAGAACAAAAATCAGACCCTTTAAAATTCTTCGAAATTGATTTAATGTCGACCAATGAGTGCAGCAGCCTTCACACTGATGGGGCATCTTTGCCCACTAGATTGATTGAGTTTAAGCAGATTAGTGTTAAACGGTCTCCCTCTACCTACAGTTCCTCAGTCTATAGAAGTCACTATCTTTTAGAACGTCATAATTGCCAAAGTTAAAGTCAAAATCAAAAGAACTAGCAGTAGCCGAAGTCAAGAAAATGATTTACAACGAAATACAAAATAAGCAAAAAGCAATAGACCCGGAAAAATTCAACACGCGGGTGGTTGAGGACAATCTAGCAGAGGTAGAGGCTATACAGCAAATTTACTCAATGATTTTGGACGAAGAAAATCGAAGAAAAAGGGGTACCATCATACCAGAAAAACTGGAAGAATTCTGAAATAATGATAAGCCGTTCCATTATAGAAAGAAAGAAAACAGGTGTTTGCTAGCCTATTCGCCTATCCGTCACCTTTGCCCCTGCCGACGCGTTGTCAATAGTCAAATGAGAAGAGTGTTACAGTACAAAACTAATAATGCTCGCTCTTGAAAGTTTAAAGATTTTAGCATACCCAGTTAGTTCTGCCGTAGTACTGGCTGTTGGTGGTACAGTCTGTGGTAACGGTGGTGTACGGAATTACCGGTTGGTTGGTAGACGCCACTTACCAGCCGGATTTGTTAGTTGATTCTCTACTCTACATCTAATACCCAACATTGTTTATTAAGTTTCCAGAATCTTCACTTCCACTCCCATGCTTTGGCAGAGGTAGTTCCTGACTCGTCCACTTCATATTCGAATACTCCTACCATGTTATTAAGAAAGGCTAATCTTCCAGTCAGGACGTCATATAGAACAATGAACCAGTAAATCTACTTTTTCCTGGACCTGTGAATCGACCTATTCCAGGGCCAGTCCAGGTTGCCATTTCCAGTACATCTTTACTCATCAATACTCCCTGACCCTCACCATATATTGCCTCACCAGGTCTGAGAGTAGACCGATATGTTATATTGGCCGTTGTCTCAACGCCTCTATAGTTCCCTGTTGCTGAAAGAGAGGTTTCCATTTTTGGTATCCCTCCTTCAACGTCTAAAATTCGTCGACTTGTTACCTTACCATTTTCTTCGAATATTTGATCTCCTAACATATAGATTCGTAGGCTTAGGCCTTTCATAACTTTTAAGCGATTCCGTAAACAGTGAATTTGTAAGTTAGTCTGCACTTAATAAATGCGTAGATTTGAATTGCATGAGTAACTATCGAGGCGGAAATTAAACACTCACTATGCCAGTCTAAAAAAGGCAGGCTATTTCCAAGTTCAGCACATAGTATTTCGATTCTAATATCAGTTATTATACTTGGCCAGTTGCATCGTTATATTTATTTAATAGTTTAATAATCTGTTTCTTAAATGAAAGAAAAGTTACAGAATTCCAGCATATGCTGGGGTTGTGGGTTTATAATGCTACTTATATTCTCTGGACTGGGAGTTGCTTCTATATCATCCATGACGAATAGTGTCAAAGCAGTAGATAATCAATCAGTCTCGACTGTTCTAAACACTCAGCGAATCCTTCCACTAGGACTCGCTCAACAGTTAGCCACGGCCACACAAATCTACTGCAAAGATAAAGGTTATTCTGTCACCGTTTCCGTGTTGAATCGCGATGGAGTTGATATTTTGCTTGCTAGAGGCGACGGAACGACCGGAGCCACAGTCGAGGTTGCGCGACAAAAAGCATATGCTGCTGCTGGCTTCCAGTCACCGACATCAGCAATGGAAGAACGAGCCAAGACCGCCAATCCTGGGATAATAGCAATCGATCGATTCGCAGTCCTACCCGGAGGCCTCCCCATCAAGGCAGGTGGCGAAGTCGTCGGTGGTATCGGTGTAAGTGGTGCACCTAGTGGAACAATCGATGAACAATGTGCCAATGCAGGACTCTCAGCGATTGTCTCAAGCCTATCCAACACAAATACGAACAAAAGCACAAATATCAATAACAACTCATCTGGCATCAACTCAGGTTAGAAACCTAATCAAGCAATCATATCGGTTTGGGCCTGCCAAGCCAAATAACTCCGACCAGAGCAGCCAATATGATATTGCAAGTATAATGACTATTAAAAGCAGTTTTGGATAAAGATTGTAAAATTTTTATACCCATTAATGAACAATTTTTTGTAAATCCTGCGAATAACGGCTAGTAGACACCTTGGACAACTCTAGAGGTATTCTCAACGACGCCAATTATATATGCTGAATTTCTTTTTAACCATATTCACAATAGCAGTAACTAAAACTTGTTAGAACAATTACTATTATTCCTGTAGACATAGCAGACCAATAGAGTCATAAATTGAAGACTACAGAGAAATAGAAACTATCATTTCATTAATAGTAACTTTCTGCTATTCATCAGCCATTTAAAGTCGGCTTAGCGTTATAGCATTATTCAAATTTTTCTGGTTGATACAAGAAATAATGTAACTGGCTCTTCATCTTCTTCTGTTATCCAATGTATCTCAAAGCCTTCTTTTTTTACCAAATTTCGTATCACCTCTCCAGTAAATAATCGGGCTTGAATACTATCCTTGTCTCTGAAAATATAGAATGAAGTTGTTATAATGAAAACCTCATGTTAAGAAGCATATGTGAATATCCTGCATTAAAGTAGTCTTCTGGAAATGGTAACTGATTATTCACATCAAACAAATAGGCTTTTATTGGCAATCTTTTATTCCTTTGCCATCTTATCAAGTATTTCAATTGCATTGAAAGAGTAGTCTAATGCATATACTTCAATTCCATTTAATGCAAAAAATGATGTATCTTTTGCCATGACCTACACCTAACTCTAATATTTTCTTTGAGTCGTTTTCTTCTCCTTTCATATGATCGAAACAACGTAAGGCAAAGTTGCTGGGGTTTGTCCCCAAAGAACGAACGATTCGACTTGTAGAGTGTATTCCAGAAAGCGCTCATATTCATTCATTTTTATTCATTATTTGCCCGCCTTCATCATTCTTTTTCTTCTTTTTCTTCTTTTTCCTATGCAGCAGAGGATTAGTAGACGCTGCAACAGATAGGAGGCAGAATAAAAAGAAAAAAGAGTGGCGGAGTTTCAGATTGTGTCATAGGGGTTGCGAATATTGTAACAGATTTCTGAAGTGCAAAGGCAGTTTGAAAAAAGGGTCCATGATTGGCCGTGACTATATTTAAATATGGAATATGAGAATTAGTCAAATTTATTCTGACAACACTTCCAGTCCACGATGCATCTTCAACAGCAGTAATTAATGTCACAGGACCATTGAACGTTGACCACGTAGGCATACCTTAGAAAATATCGATTGAATTATATATGATTTAATTTACATTTTTTAGTATTGTATTTTTGAAAACAACTATCTCATTAGAATAGTCCGAAATCAAAAGATATACGCCTGTGAAAATTTGCATTTCTATCCCTCCTTGGTCAAGCGTTCTGCAACAGTCATTGTATCCACTTTAACAATCTTTTACTTTTATTTTCCAATTCGTTCGTCTAGACATACCTCTTATTGTTGAAAGTATCTATATGTTATGAAACGCGTAACGCGTCCCTGGCCTAGTGCTATGTCATCGTCAGCATCTTTTTATATCTATAAATGGATTTTATAGAAAAAGGCACCCTCTACAATATTGACAAAATTATGCTTCGCCCTCCCAAATATTTAAACAAAGTTTAACATCTGACCTGATTGTTGAAGAGTTGAATAATTTATCATATCAACTCGTTCTTTCAGTCAAGGGGTCAATTTATAGATGGAGGTATTGTGGACCTAAGAGAAGAAAGATCATCGGAATAATCCTTCCTACGGTAGTCTGTGTATTGTTTACTACCTCCTTCTATTCATATTTCGGATTTAATAGCAAGTTGGATAAAAATCAAAATCACTTTCTTAAACATTGTAAGAGTCAGGGATCTAGGTCATGTCGCAAACCTTTAGAAGCATTATCGAAATTATATCTCCAAGGTTCTGAATTACTCAACCGCTGCGACCTGGATTACATACACTAGTGTACTCAATCCCACCGAACCCGGACCAACGACAGCCTGAAATTGCTACGAACGATGACTTTCTTGTTATTATCTAGAGACACAAAATCGTGTAAAATTTGGTTCATAACCACTGGTCAGTAGCCCTGT
This sequence comes from Nitrososphaeraceae archaeon, assembly GCA_036557905.1. Classification (GTDB taxonomy): domain Archaea; phylum Thermoproteota; class Nitrososphaeria; order Nitrososphaerales; family Nitrososphaeraceae; genus JARBAU01. Next base: position 5,649 of record DATBGR010000166.1, read on the forward strand.
TGCCTGCTCTACTTATCCCGCCCGATATACGACACCTCTCCAGTAATGGGAATCCCTCACGAATTCATTTACTATAACAACAGACCTTCTTAGCCTGCACCTGCCCACAAGCAAAGTTCAGGATTTAGTGTAATATTTATCCTCATAACGATATTATATTAATCATATCTCTAATTGAAGAAACTATAAGTAGTTCAGTGCGGTAGTACAACGATATTGGCAGCAGTAACAAAGATTCAAGTAGATATAACTACAGGAAATCAAGATCCGGACAGCAACATCAGAATATTTTTGGGGTTTGATCCCAGGAATGTGCAAGCAAACCCAACACGTTTCAGTGGCAGAGAGTTCAGGTTGAGAAAGGGAAATGATGCCAACCCATTCAGAGGAGGCCATGAGCAGTTAATTTTTGGAATAGGTAATAACGTAAAAAACCCAGAATTAAATGATCCGCAGACGCCATACCCTTTAGAATCTGACGACATCTCAGGTGTATACATCCGCGTAAGCCCGCTCTCTAAAGAGAGTTGGTCAATAAATAGCGCGATCGTACAATTATTCGAGGGATCTCCTCCCACTCCGATAG
>DATBGR010000167.1:0-4749 GCA_036557905.1 Nitrososphaeraceae archaeon
GAACTTGGGGCGGAAACACCTGCAAAGAATCCGTATGTAGCTGAAATGTACAAACTAGCACTTGAAGGAAAATTATATAGTAGATCAATACCCTAGAAGTAGACTCGAACTGTGAAAGAAAGAAAGCAAAAGTGTCAATGTTAGTTCAATAGGAGATCATACCATCAAAGTTATTGATCTCCTAATTTTTCTTATCTCGTTGTGGTGTTAGAACATGAGTGTGTTTTAGTTTAGACGTCGAACTTTATTGTCAATTGCTAGTCAGAATGCTATAAATGCCAACTTCTCTATACTTGACAATAATGTCTTGAGTTTGTAAGACACCACCTTTTGAATATCATTATCTCTTTCTAGATGCAAATCATAAATTTACAAAGAATAAAAATGCGTTAAATTATTGAATCAAATAATAAATTTCGAGGAAATTAATCAGATCTATAATCAATAAACCTATGATACGCTTTCTATCTTTTAATGGCTGCTCCATAAACTTATCCTGAGTCTACCCAATTCGCACATTGGATACGAGAGGATTTACAAGAAAAGATATCTATTTGATTAAGCGTACGAATATTCAACTTTATTCTACATTAATCATGTATAACTTTCTAGAGTACTGTCATGAATAAATTCGAACATCCAGTGATGGCTTAGATTACTTCCATATCTCAAAGCCAAACAGCAAAAATCCCTTAGCTTAGAATCTTGCAATAATGCAAATGAAGTGGACATATTCATACAAGGTTGACATATTAACATGACACTGAATCATACAAATACTCCACAGAAAATACAATCGATTTTATAGAAATATCTACAGCAGTCTTTCTATTTAATATTAGTGATGTTATTAAATATGCTCTCAAGCAAAGCAATTCATCGAATTAAATATACTATGATTAATCAAGCTAAACAAATATAATACATCTTAGGCAATCAGAAGTTATCACTATCTTTAGCGGCATAGCATTAATTATGATAATTCTTAGGTAAAGCGTTCGCCTTTTTGTGTATGTCGCATCCGATTCTTTTCTGGCTCTAACTGACAACAATGACATAGAAATATTTGTCATAATGCCTGCAAACAAAATTAACTGGGATATGGGATTATTTACTATTACGGTCATCCTAACATCAAATTCTATAATCAACAGAATTATAGACGTTACACCAATTGGAAATGAAATAAATGGTATAACAGATTGTATTCTCGAAATGTTCATCTCTTTATTTTGGCTAGAATGTGGTCTGCATCATTCTCACCCTCTGCTATCAACTTTTAATCCTATAAGTAGAAAAATCAGTATCCTCAAGTAGATAGTGCAGGCTTTCTTCCCTTCTGCCAATTCTAACTACATAAGTTAAAGATGCCCCATGTTTTTGATTCAACGAATGGTATTCCAATTCCATTTCTTTGAGTTTTTCTCTAGTCAGCTCATCTATTCTGGCTTTGTTGGAATGAAGAACTTCAAATATCTGTCTGATAAGAAATAGATACCTATCCATTTCCTTTAATGTTTCTATATTTTTATCCGTTTTATCCATGAACATAATATCCCTGGCTCTATGCCATACCTCCGTCATATTTGTTGGAAGTTCCTTTTGCTGCCTGGGAAAAACATCAACAATATAAAATTTCTTGTCTACCTGAGGAGAACGTCGTGCTACTTCTAACATTGGCGTGTTAGTGAGCAAACTTCCATCCCAGAGATACTTTCCATCTTCTTTAGTCCATTTCAGGCCATAGAAAGGATATCCAGCACATGCAACTATTTTGTCTATATCTATATCAATTTAGGCGTTATCAAAAATAACAGATTCTCCTTTTTGTATATCTGTACAATTTATGATAAGCCGAATATTCTTTCTATCACCATTTTCAATATTGTGCTCATTATTATTTCTATTACTATCATGATCAATTTTCTTTAGATTGTCCGCATCTAGATAATCCTTCAGTGTTTTTTTAGTGGGGCTTTATCATCCAGATATGTCCACCTATACGGCATAAAGTAATCTTTAGAAGATGGAATAAACCATCTTGGTATGAACGCATTTGGATTTCCATATGAAAGAGAAATAACTGATGACCATATAGCCATCATTTTATCAGATGACATAAATGGAAATGGAGAATGTAAGAACGTATTTGGTAAAGCGTTATTCTCAGATAATTATAACCAAAACTCCTCAAGTATAGATGACGGATCAGCACCACCAGCATTTTGTGCAGACACTATTATTGAAGCATTTAGAGCTCCAATGGAAGCACCAGCCGCCATATTCGTATGCTCCCAACGAGCCACCACCTTGCAGTACAAGAACTGTCTTTGAATCATGTGGAGGTAGAAATTGGTTATTTTCCCTCATAAATATAATCTATCTCACTTATTTCTTATCTGTTCGACTTAGTATCTATATGTTTTCTACTTTTAAGATCTATCTGGGCTTGGCAGCAGTGGCACTGTGCAATAGACGCATAATTGTGGGTTAACTGCGAATGAGTACACACACTTTTTATAGATGACTGATTAGATATATCTAATGAAAAGAAAGGTAGAACAAATAAATGGATCTAAGGAGGATTATGAGTAGGCAATATGACATCAGGTCTAGAGATTCTTAACCTGTTGACAAAAAATTTATATAAGTCTTCCAATTACAAGTGGCCTGACGGTTACTTGTCATTAGATTTACACTTAGAGGCATTATAAGTCTATGAATATAGCCGAACCTGAGCAACCTATCAAGATTATTGCAAAAACTTGCGGCTGCAAAGGGGCAGCAACCAAAATAGCTTATTCTTTTATTGATACCTACCATAGTCTATGTTTTGATAAAAAGGATATTATATCATCTGAATTGGAAGCGTGTGACAGCCTATTGGAGCACACTACGGATCAGAAAGATAGAAAATCAATTCAAAATGAAATCGCAGAACTGAAAATGGCATTAGATTTGATGCCCTAATTTCTGGAGGACTTTTAATTTCCCGTTATAAAATGCAAAATCAGACATCTGGTGTCACCTCCTTATCTCCTGATATTAAACGTCTTATAGTCACAGTAATTTATACCTCATTTCGCAATTTTAAGTCTAGCTACAGTGGACTCAGTATAAGCTAACTGAATAGAATAGAATAGAATAGAATATAGATAGTATTCATTGTTGCTTGAACTTTGTCAAGAATAATTTTTGTTTCCAATTAACTTAACTTAACTATTCTTCATGCTATACAAAATGACTCAAAGTATAGTGATTAGCTAATGGTACACTTCTTCTTTTGTAGATCTATATTAATTAAATTGTGTATATTAGCTTGAGGTGAGATGCTGTAACAACCAATCAGAACAAAACTAATTCGTACTCACAGACTTATTTCGGACTCATTGCTATTGGCAGCGGAATAGCGTTAATATCAGCCATATTGGTTGCTCAATTTGTTGCAATTTCTGCTATCACTTCAAACGTACTTACTTTGACAGAGAATAGCAACACATTTTTTAATAATATCGCATTGCCCACGTTTGCTCTAATCCTGCTTAGCATAGTTTTAATTGTCCTGGGGCTAAGATCAATTTTAATTTCATACTTAGGAATATATGACAAATCAAAGCTAGCGACAAATTATACTATTGGCAAATTAAATTCAACTATATTTCGCACAAAATTAAGTATAGCATCAATATTTAGGCATAAGCATTATCCAAAGATCTTTTGGATCTCAACGTTGTGTTACTTTATCCTATTTCTCTTTTCATCCAATACCGTTGTTTATAGACAAAATTCCGGATTATCACTACCACAGTATAATCTTCATGCATCTTCAGTTTATGTAATCGGATGCTGTGGCACCCCAGGTTCATTTCCCGTTATAACATTCATTCTAACCGACAACCTTGGATTTGTGTTAATCCCAATTAGTGTTATACTGTCAGTATTCTTGTCCATTTTAGTTGGACTTAATATTAGTTTATCTTGTAAGAGCATAACTGTTGCTATTGTCAAAAATTCTGGAAGCTACAACTCTCGCAGTAAAAGGGGAATTTCATGTTCACTTCTAGGTGCTTCAACCGGGTTGTTCACCGCTTGTCCCACATGTGCAGTCAACTTTATCTTCATTCTTATTGGGACAGGGGTGACGATAACTGCAGCTGGATCCTCTGTATCAGCTGCTGCCGTTGCAATAGGACGCCTCCAGCCGTTATTTATCGCTATGAGTTTAATAGCACTCATAGTAGGACCACTAATAATTACAAGATATAGCAAATTATAATTTATAGCAATATCAATGATTAATACTAAGGGTAGGACCACCCAAGTAAATAGATTAGACACGCAATCGAATCTTATTATTAATCACCTTTATAGGTTAAAGAGTGCATATAATATTTGTAACATGATCTCTATTATGCGGATTGGCCAAGTAGTGTTATTAACTCTAGTCGTGTTAACTTTCCAGTCTATGTCCCAACCTATTTCAATTATTTTTTTTAGTAATGCCGGAGAATACATATCTAGCACTATCAATTACAAAATAGAACATTTTGTAACTTCTGCATTTGCCAAGTCTCCAACTATGACTAGTACCAACTTACAACAAAATCAAAATCAAAGTACTCACTCCATTATAATAAAATCCGGGTCTGGCGAGAATGCTGGAGTAGTTCCAGTCGCATTCGAACCTAATCAGCTATTCATCAAAACTGGAGATAAAGTTGTATGGGTCAATAAAGACAGAACTAATCA
>DATBGR010000168.1:0-5595 GCA_036557905.1 Nitrososphaeraceae archaeon
CATAAACTTTGCAGAACTACGAGATGCATTAAATACAAAATGGAATGTTAATATCCTTGAACCAAGAGATGGAATAGGTGGTCATTGCCTACCAAAAGATACTAAAATGTTCTTGCAGCCATCCACCTCTTTTAAGAGCAAAATATTAACCAGTGCAACGGAAGTTGATGAAGAGTATAGATCATATAGACACCTCAGAGATAAATAACTAATATGGAATAGAGTTTGGCTTGTATATTTCAAAAAGTATTATTGAAACTTCACGGTGGTAGATATTTGACAGAAAATAGTACTAATAGTAGTGCGATTTTAATGTGCCTATGAATAGCTAGCTAGCTAATCAACTGACTATTTTGGTTAACTACAACTAATACTATCGCTAGCACAGCTGTTCTCCATTCTATTTAGACTAACGAGATCTTCTAACTTTTCTATAACTTGAATAATAATATGATTATAACTGCAACGGACAATTTTGTAGATGTCTCCTTTTTTCAATCGATAAATCATACAGGCAGAAGCACGTAATGCATTATACATTTGATCTGTAGATGCATTTTTGATGTAATATTGAATCCGCTCTGGAATTCAGTACTTTACCACATAATTTGCAGTAATAGATATCACATGTTAAACATTTAAAAAACAAACGTGTTGAATTATTAATTCGAACAAGAATAAAGTCGTGCTCATGAGGAGAAAATATCTTATTGAATTTTTTGTTACTGCCAGTTACCTTCATTGGCATAGCACAATTAAAATAATTTTCTTTATCACTACATTCAGTGATAGTTGAATTAGGATAATCTAATCTGTCTACAATTAAAAATGATAATAGCACACTCGAAAGTAAAATAGCAGCTCTAGAGCAGATCAGCTCACTTGACATAATACTAGATTATTATTAACAACTATAATTTATGATTAAACTATAGATCGCTAGACAGTTTTACCAAATTGCGTTTAGGTTACGAAGAGGAATATAAATAATCAGCAAAAAATAGTGTTTGAATATCCAACTAAAATAAAGATCAATTATTGATGGAAAATGGTTAGTCACTTGGCATTACTATCAGTTTCCCATATTGCAAAACTATTACTTTCTGTATCAACACATGTTGCAAAATATCCCATTCCTGGTACCGGCGTCTTTGGAGTAACAATCTTTCCTCCTAATTGTTCTATTCTGGAAGAGGATTCATCGATTGACTTTACATCAATAAAGTTTGTGATACCTAGTTGCTGTGGATTATGTCTCTTCATCATACCTCCAGTAACTGCCTTATTACCTTTATCATCATTAGTCGTTACCATCCAATATTCCATTCCTTCTGGCATTTTCTCGCTACCTGGCCATTTTTCAATATTCCATCCAAATAATTCATTATAGAACCTTTTTGACCTCTCAACATCGTCAGATGGAATTTCAAAGTGTACTATTGTTGGCATGTAATTATCTCATTGGATAGAAGTCACTATAGTAAAATACGATACCTGTTTAATTCTCACTACAAGCTTGTCAACAATCTAGATGTTAGATTTGTTTACAAATATTAGGCATAGTTATAAATGAATGAACCTTGATAAGGCGGATGATACAATCATAGATTAAAGAAATAGGGGACATAGAATTAGGGACGTAATCAACATCACCAGGATTTAGAGCTGTTATTGAATAAATATAATCCAGATATGTGTATGGCCAATTCTAAATGTTGAATTATATAGATTGGATACTAGAGTTAGGTTGTTTGATCGATGAGCTACGGATGATAGAGGTCTATTTGCTTCACACGTACTAATTCATAATAAACGTAATATTCACTGAACTATTATACACTGAAAGAGTATTGAAAATTAGTTTATTAGAATAATTTTGTTCAAGCTATTGTCTTTGACTCACTCTTATTGCTCTTCTTTCTTTTGTTAATATTATTGCAGTTATCGCTATGTATGCAATCTGTCCTGATTCGCAAATCGCAGCAGTTAAATCTACAGTTCCACCCCTTCCATTTATAGGATTGCCAGGAAATAGTGTTATGATGTACAGGACTATGAAACCCACATTTCCAATTATTCCTATATAATACCATGGTTTTCCCCATCTTTTTAGCATAGGTAAAATCCAAAAGACCTGTGCAATCCCAGATCCCAGAAAGAATACTGCAACTGCAGGATTTTCAAATACCATGGGAAATCCAAATGGTATATACAGGTGAACTATTCCTGCAACTGCGGTAGCTAGTGCAGCTGCAATAAAGTAGTACCTGTAGTGCAGAAATAAAGGTTGTTGTCTTGTATTATTTTTTGATATTTCCTTTCTCCACTCCCCTCTACCATTTTTTACTTCAAACTATATGTTATATTTATGTCGTCGTTTACACTTTTAGATATAGAAATAAATGTTCTGAATGGATTTTCTTTAAATGTGGTTCTGAAGTCTGATTTTGGATAGTAACGAGCAATATTTACCTTCTTAAAGCCTCAAGAGGAGACAGACGAGATGCCTTCCATGCAGGATAGACTCCTGCTGCCAAGCTTAGCAAAAGCGAGAGAAGCCAGACATTCAAGAGATCATTTGGATAGAAGATGGGAGCAAAATGAGCAGATCCTCCACCTCCTCCACCTCCTGATCCTGGTGATCCTCCACTTCCACCTCCAAATATGCCAGATGTTAGCATGTAGGCACCTGCAACACCTGTAAATAATCCTAGTGTTGAGCCTATTAGACCAATGATTAATGCTTCACTTAGAAACAGAGCAAGAATGAACCTATTTTTTGCACCAATGGCCTTCATAGTTCCAATCTCTTTTATGCGCTCATTAACAGATGTGTATAGAGTAGTGATAATACCAACAGCTCCTACTAGTAATGTAATAAATGCTATCCCGGTTTGAAATGAACTATTACCACCCTGAGCTCCCTGTATTGTTTTTATGATGGCTTTTGGTGTTGTGACTCCGATGTTGTCAGGCCCATATACGTTAGTAATTTCCTGTTGTACTGCATTTACAAAATCACCAGAAAGTGCAAGTACTGCCATCTGATCATATTTTCCTCCCTTTTTAAATAGCGAGTCGCCAGTTGGTAGATTAATTATAACTGATTTATCTATGAAAGCATTACCTGTAGGTTCCATTATTGCGCTTATCGCGAAACTCCTTGACTTTTGTTGTAGTTTTCCAGTACTAGGATCTGCATAAGAGTATGTTGCTTTGATACTTTGACCAACCAATACAAAATTTGGTTTTCCTGGTGGATTAGCAATAGTATCACCTACAATCATACCAGATGGATTATTTTTTTGAATAGATGAACCAGGCACTAGCTCCAATGAAGGACTAATCAAGCGAAGTTTAGATGTATCCATTGCAAGTACAGGAGTAGTCAACATGTTCCCTTGAGCATTAAGCTGAAACTGACCTTGAATTGTAGGAATTACTTCTTGAACATATGGTAGTGATTTTATTCTATCTACTACCTGGGAGTTAAAAATTAGAGTAGATGGTGGTGATGGTCCTCCACGAAAGTTAATCTGACCAGGACTTACGAATAATACGTTTGGTGCTAGTATGCTTAATTGTTTATTAATTAGGCTAGCGACACCTGCACTCATTCCATTAAGGGCAACCATTAGACCACCACCTGCAACAACCATCAATATTGTCAATATTGACCTAGCTTTTCTTTCTCTTAAGGCATCAAATGATAGAACAAAAATTTGTTTGATGTTACTGTGGTCATGCTTTCCTTGTTCTTTTTTCTGAATTGTAGGAACTGCAGTTAAAGTTCTTTTTTCAACTTTGGCAGTAGGTTTATCATTCTTATGTTTGAGTGAGTCTTCTTTAGTACCCAACTATATCACCAATCAAACAGATTATATTATTATTGTAGATGCTGTTTGATTCCTACACCTATTTTTGTGAAATGATATCTTCATTTTTAAAACCCTTATTGTGCTAATTTTTCTGATTTATTCTAGTTGCTGTAGTAGCGACTGCAGTATTTTCAGAAGTATTGACGGTTGAACCTTTGGCTATTACTATATTGTTACTATTATTATCAACAACAGTACAATCAACATCGTCATATTCAGTTCTTAAATTTAGCCAAATCTTGTCTAACACATCCCTCATAATGGCAATACTTTGTTCTGGAATATCTTTAACAGCTATTTGCCTTATTTTGAGGGCACATTCTAACATTTTATCCCATAGTGCATTAGCCTTTTCTGTGTGGTAAATTCTATTATTTCTTCTGTCATTTGCATCTATCTTTCTTATTACTAGTCCTTCTTTTTCCATTTTATCTATAATTGGGATAAGGGTGGGACCTTCTAATCCTAATTTATCAGCAATTTCTTTTTGAGTCAGACCGTTTTGGTTGATAAGCGTTATAATTACCTTCCATTGACCAAAAGTAATGCCTACTTTATTACGTAATTCCGTATCAAATGTCTTGACAAAAGCTCTTGCTGTCCTATTAACTATAAATCCAATATTATTTTCATAATCGTATTTTTGCATATTATTGGCTAATTAGTAGTATGCTAATTAATAGTATATAAATATTAATTTATATCCTATTTTAACAGATCAATTGTCAAAAATATTGTATATTTACTTCCAACCGCTTAATAGCAACATTAGATAATCTATTCAACAGACAAGAAGTGTCATATCACTAAAATAAGACATCTTCTAGCCAGAGAAAAATTGAGAAAGGCTCTTAATGTCCTTCAACGATGCAGCAATAGCTCTTCTGTATATCACTCCCTTTTGCATATAAGAAGAATATAATATGCTGGCTATATAGAAACCATCATCAATATTATCAGATTAGTTAGTCTATGCATGTTGTAGGTTATGCATCTGAATGACAATTCACTGTTTTGTGTTCTAGTTAATCTAGACATCAGATGCTCTCCAAATAGTCTCTTTATTACGGAAACTATGGTTTCATCCTTGTTCCTTTGATTGTACAGCAATCTGGAATAACCACGTTTCATCTGTTTTCTGTACTTGCCATGTGTTCTCCATATAGGTACACGTTCATATCGAGCAGGGATTATACTGAATGCATGCAAACCAACTGATGATTATTCTCACTATCATATCCCTTGTCGGCCGTAACTACAGATAATGGAAGTATATTTGATGTTCTTGTTATGATTGGCTTGAAATCTATATTGTCATGTCTTGTTGGGGCCCGTCTTATCTTAATTGTACATATGATTTGCTGTAATACATCTGCTCCAATAGACAATTTCGCATATTTTCTTCTCAATTCCGTTCTTTCGGTATAATATTGTGAGGCATGAGTTATCCTAAATCCAGTAGAATCTATTCCAGCAAAGATATGCTTGGTACCACTAATTACAATGAAGGACGAAATTAGCTTCTCAAGCAACGCATTATTGATTCTGCCTGTAAACTTCTGCAATGTTGTATAATGAGGAATACGTGATAATTGTAGGTACGATCTAAGGTAATAGGCTTCAACCAGCCATTCGACAAACATCCTATAACTCTTACCTTCGTACTGTCTTATTGTGAGCAATATCAAATGCTGCCACATTGTAAAGACATGGTTGC
>DATBGR010000169.1:0-3655 GCA_036557905.1 Nitrososphaeraceae archaeon
TTATAGTGTTCTTCTTCTGTCAAAGCGAACTCACTTCCAAATATTATACTCAATAGCTGCGAATGAGTCAGGCTCTTTGTATCACCGTAGAACAAGACGTCCTTATTTAGGGCTAACACGTAATCTGAGTAATGCATAACGACGTGCATATTGTGAGAAATCAGGAGAACCGTTATTCCAGATTCTCTTTTTAGATGATTCACTTTTTCATAGATGGGCTCCTCGGCACCTATGTCAACACCAGAGGTTGGTTCATCAAGCAGGAGCACGCTTGGGTTGTCCACTATCGCCCATGCAATTAGAACACGTTGGAGCTCTCCTCCTGAAAGAGAACCAAGGCTTTGTCTAAGAATTGCCTTATCTAGACCAACTGAACTTATGCATGTCTCATAATTTGTTCTGCGTTTGAATCTCAGAAACTCCTCGACTAGTATGGGTAAATCCGTAGAGACAAGACTCTGAGGAACATAGCCGATTCTTACCTCATCATTCCACTTTATTGTACCAGTGTACGGGATAAGATTCAGCAGTGCTCTAAACAGAGTGGTCTTGCCGCCTCCATTGGGACCAACGACTGCAAGAGATGTCCCTTTCTTGACTTTGAAACTTACATCTTCAAGGACTCTCCTATTCTGCGAGGTTACGCCTAGACCAGAAACTACTAACATATTGTTGGACTCGATCTGAGACTGATTAGAGCAATCTGTCTGGCCTCTGCCGACATCAGTCATCCTCAGACCTCAGTTCCCGTAACGAATAGGTCTTTATTACTATCCTGCAATACCGTCAACTTTATCCAATAATATTGATTGATTGCCATTTAAAAATGTTGGAGTTCAGATAAGAAATAGTTTTGGACAGATACTCAAAATTCATCCTATATTGAAGGCTTTCAGTATACAGTCAATGAATTAATATTATCCCTTAAACAAATAGAATATAAAGCATTGTCAGTTATAACTGCATCTCAAACTCTCAATTTTTTTCTAAAAGGATTCTCAATGTGCCAAGTATCGGTAGCAGTCTAGATATTTGCCAGGATTAGTCCACAACTCCCAACTACATAACAGCAATTTATCTTTTCTATTTGATATGCAATAGAACATACTCAACCAACTTTTCATTTTTCAATCAGAAGGTCCCCCTACAGTTACACAAGTAATTGAATACCTATAGAAAATGATCTTTCCTGCATCAAATTTGGTATTTGCAAAGCTACAATCAGCTGCAGTGAATTCTATTGAGTCTACCGTCGCGAGAGCCGACCACTTATCGTATCAGGTTACCTAGTAACACATATTTACTATCATGTTGAGAGGTAGCGGTAGATGAGAGATTATCTCAAGAATTCTTCTTTGGAAAATACCCCAATACTAATTGTCTATCCATTCAATGCCTGCTGTTTACGCAGCAGGCGATGTGGTTGCAAACATGGGTCTGCCACTAACTCCTGTAGCAAGCTATGATGGAGCTGTTGTAGCAACTAATTTAATCAAAGGTAATACTCTAAAGTCTAACTACACTGGCTTACCTAGTGTAGTATTTACCATTCCACCTCTCGTCTCTGTAGGATTGCAGGAAGAAGAGGCAAAGGACCAAAGATTACGATTTAAAATAAAGTATAAAGATACTTCTGGCTGGGCATCATCTAGGCGAGTGGGTGAAACTTGTGTAGCATTTAAGGTGCTAATCGAGGAAGATACTAATCGAATATTAGGAGCTCACATTTTGGGTCCTCATGCGGAGGAAATTATTAACATATTTTCACTAGCTATTAGATTGGGTCTTACCACAAAGGATCTCAATGATCCAATAATCTATACTTACCCAACCAACTCTTCCGATATACTCTATATGCTATAATAAAATATCAAAAAACGGTGTATCGAAAAAAAGTTGTAAGTAGAATAGACATGAAAAAGAACGATGGATGACCGAAAATATTAATATATTTAGCTAAGAATTTTGACATAATGTACAAATATAATTTCCCATATGTTGTAGTTTCAGTCATTATGATGGTATTCCTTACACAATTTAGTGTTTTGAAAGAGTATTCGATGGTGCAAGGATCATTATCTAACCAATCCCGGATAGTGGTAGCCCAGACCCCTGTAGAAAAAGCTAATCTCCAACGATTTGAGAAACTTGATTTTCAAGCATGGAATAACAGAAATTGGACACTCTTCAGAGAGTTACATGCGCCCGATGTATTAGTTGTAGACTTTAATGGTCATACAACAAAAGGTATCGAGCAGCATGTTAAATGGGCAATGGCAGCGATTTCAGCCCAACCAGAAAGCAGAGTAGCAGTCCATCCAATTGAAATTGCTGCAGGAAATTGGACAGTTGGAACTGGTATCTTACCAGGGAACTTAACGATGGTTACAGTCGCACACTGGAAGGTTGGCAGAATAGCTCAGGAGTACTTGTTCATGCAAAATCCTAGCTCAGCGGTTGCAGGTTAGCTTGGGGTTCATTATTATTGTAGCAGCACTCGAGGATCACTCTTATGAATCTAAGAACATTATGCAATCATGATTATGATCGATTGAGAACATATAGAATATACGATCCTATCACCGGACGCGACGATGCAAGGAGATAAATATAACTGGCTATATGTTATGATCGCATTTTACCATAGTTTCCATGTAGGAAAGAACTTGGTAATTTCAATAACTACATTACGAGGAAGGTATATTTAGTTATTTCATTTGATTTTCGACCCGTCCTTCTCTCTAGCCTATAAAGCGTGTCCATCACATTGACTGATTACTATTTATTTAAAGTCGCAATACTTCAAGGTATGACCATATTTCTTTAAATGAAGCATATCATAATCATTCATTTTTTCAAGCATGCGATAAATATGATACCCATTACTAAGCAGATCACATTTATTGCATTTAATTCTATAATAGAATAGATCAACACATGATGAAAGAGCAACAACGACAATCGAATTACACTTGTGATGTTTTGATTATAGGGGGCGGCTCTGCTGGTCTTAGAGCTGCAATTGAAGCTCATGATGCGGGTGCTAATGTTCTCATAATTAGTAAAAGCAAAACAGGTGATCCACATACCACACTTGCAAGAGGCGGCATCAATGCAGCTCTTGGCACTATGGACCCAGAAGATAACTGGGTGATACATGCAGCTGATACTTTAAGAGAAGGCGAATTTCTTGCTGACTATGAAAGAGTTGAGCTACTTTGCAAAAATGCACCGGATGCCATAAATGAATTGGTAGGCTGGGGTGCTAGGTTTCACAGAGAAAAAGACGGTAGACTAACACAGCGATTTTTTGGAGCTCACACCTATAGAAGGACAGTATTTTACCAGGATTGGACAGGCCATGAAATAGTTCGTGTTTTAATGGAGCAGGTAAATCAGAGGAAAATCAAAATGATAGACAATGTTTACATCACAGAATTATTGCTAGAAACGAATGGTAATGATGATAATGATGGTGCTACTAGAGAAGGATCTGCAGCACAGCCTGAGGAACAAGTGACAAATGAACAACAAAAAGTAAAAGGACGAGAACAAATCAGAGGAGCATTTGGAATAGATATCATAAAGAAAAAATTAGTTACATTTGAACTCAAGTCTTTAATCTTAGCGGCTGGTGGATATACTCGAGTTTATG
>DATBGR010000170.1:0-14297 GCA_036557905.1 Nitrososphaeraceae archaeon
CGTTCTATATACCATCAGGAACTGTTATTGTTATTATCTACTCCAGTGGAATATGAACTTTGATAAAGCTGAGCTCCTTGGCTTGTGTTCCTAACAATAGGCAAGCAGCTCTCATCTCTGCGATAATATTAACTGTACTACTTATCATAGACTTGTTATCAACACGCCAGATTTTGTATCCTACCGGCACTTATCAAACTCTACTCTTTATGCTAATAGTGATATTCGGGTATGGAATCGCCTCCTGGATTCTTTTAGAATATACCAGGAGATTGACAAAAGATCTCAGAAGCAAATCACGATTGATGAATATGATGCTTTGGGGCGTTACTATAATTCAGTTTTCACTCTTTGGTCTGTTAGTATTAAGCATATACAACAATAGTATAAGTTGCAATGGGTATTTTGAATTCTGCACTAGCTCAGTATTTCAGACGACTTCAGTCTACCTGATTAGTGCAATAGCAGCATGCATAATTTTGGGTATTATGAGTTTCAAATTCTTCGTATGGTACAAAACAAACAGGAGAAATCTGATGGTATTGTTTTATGGTTTAGCAGCAGCCACAATAGCTATTGCAATAACAGAAGACGTGTACACTAAACTGATCATAATACATCCAATAGAAGAAAAAACACCAGCTGGTGTTACCTCTCAGTCTTCATTCATATATAAGACTTTAAAAAAATACCAGGGTGAAATTCAATATAAAGTAATGAATCCTCACAATACTCTCTTATGGATTTCACCTACATCTACTAATTCACTTAAAAACAACCTAGACCAGCTTCAGCTGCTTCCCTATATCTTTATGTGGTTAGCAGTTGCCATCCTGTTACGTCAGTATTATAAATCAATTAAAGGAGGAGGCAGGAGGTTCCCTCTAAAATTTTGGGCAATTCTAGCGGTCCCTTTGATTTTATATCTAATAGGAAGTAATTTAATATTGTCAACACCCGCAGACACGCCGTACAAATACTATTATCGAGTTATTTATAGATCAGGGACAATAGGCGCCAGCCTGTTATTTGCAGTTGCATTTTATGTCGCAGCTAGAAATATATCTGCAGTACGAGTAAAGGACTATCTAGCTATTTCTGCAATTGGCATAATAATGGTTCGCATAGCCCTTAGTATTTCTGCGTTACAACAGACCTATGGTGTAGCTGCACATTCGATAGTACTCATATCCTCATACCTATTTGTCATAGGCTTTTATGCTTTGGCAATCTCGATTTCACATGATAGATCATTAAGGCAATCAATTAGGAGTTCTGCCTTAGAAGTTTCCAAATTACTAGATGTTCTTGGAACACCTAACGTAGAACAGGAAATAGAAAGAAGAGTACTAAGCACAGCAAGAAAGAATGAAGTAGCCATAGTTCAACAGAGCGGGATAGAATCTTCACTGACTGAAAATGAAATGAAACGATATTTGGGTACTGTGCTTAAAGAAATCAAAATACTGAAGAATATAGACGAAATAATTACTAAGGGAAAAGAAATTCTGAATAGATCTTATGAATTTTTGGTCTGCTCAGGGTTTGGTGGACTACGACTGGCCTATAACAACTACTTTGATCTGTATAAAAAAGTAATGGAGAAGCATAAAAATGGTGAACATAAGGGCATTAGAATAGTTACGTCAATTGCTGATAAAGATAATGCCAATTTAGTACATAAGTTTGTAGACATTGGAATTCACGTAAGGCATGCTAATAATATGCCTCCCATAGATTTTGCAGTTTCTGACAAAGAGCTGATTGCTAATATAGAAAAGGCAGAAGGCGGAGAAAAAATCAGAAGTCTTTTGGTTAGTAATGAATATTCTTATGTGAGCCACTTTGTTTCCATTTTTGAGGAATTGTGGAAGAACGGAGCAGACTCCATCGATAGAATAAGGACAATTGAAGAAGGTCTAGAGCCAGAAATATTTGAAGTTATTTCTGATCATGAAAAGGCTGCTCATATTCTCATAGATCTAGCAAAGTCAGTTAACGAGGAGGCCCTATTCCTTCTTCCCGTTGATAGAGCAATGATAAGAGTGGATTACTTGGGTGTAATCGATCATCTTATAAAGGCATCACAAGATGGAGCAAACATAAAGATTATCTGTCCCCTTACTAGAGAAAACTCGCATATCCTAATGAAGCTATCCAAAAATGCACCTAATATAAAGATTCTAAATGGGCATAGTTCGTCATCTGGCTTTTTGATAGCGGACGGCAAAAGGATTATCAGAGCTGAATTGAAAAATGCTGAAGCTATAGAATTCTCAGAAGCAATAGGATTTACTCTTTATTCTAACAGCAAGCGCAGCGTCGAGTCATTTAAATCAGTTTTTGAACTACTCTGGAATGAGCATCTGATAAATGACCAGCTAAAGAAGACAGAAGAATTGCAAAATCAATTTATTAATATTGCAGCTCATGAGCTACGTACTCCGATACAACCAATATTAGCGCTATCAGAAGTTGTCCGATCTAAAATAGATGATCCTGATCTACTAGATATGTTGGATATTACAATCAAAAATGCAAAAAGACTTAGAAGGCTTACAGATGATATATTGGATGTCAGTAAGATTGAAAGCCTGCACCAACTACATCTGAATAAAGAACGATTCAATCTAACTGAAATTTTGGCTGATGCTATCGCAGATTCTAGAAGTCAAATTTCCACAAATAAAAAGAGTAATGTATCATTGGATTTTCTATTTGCAGAACAGGATATAATTATAGAAGGAGATAAGTCAAGAATCTACCAAGTGGTAACGAATTTAATTAGTAATGCGATTAAATTCACAAAAGAAGGCAGCATAACCATTACTACTGAAAAACCAGCTGATGGTCTTGCTACAATAAGTATAAAGGACACGGGAAGTGGAATAGATCCTGAAATTATGCCAAGACTTTTCACAAAGTTTACTACCAAATCAGATAGTGGTACTGGCCTTGGACTATTTATTTCAAAAAGTATAGTGGAGGCTCATGGTGGCAAAATGTGGGCCATCAATAACATCGAAAGCAATGGTGCGCTTTTTGCATTTAGCTTGCCAATTGCTAAACAAGAATACAATACAACAAGCAATTTTCTAGTCAAAAAGAGAGAATAGTAACTATGAGTGGATATGTAGGTTATACGCTATTGAGTCATATCCTGGCTACTAGGATAAAGTTTTCTGCATATTGACAAGCCCTAAACAAGTGTCTATCTTTCCAAAGTTCATAGCAGGGTTGTAAAGGAATCTGGCATAGTATATTCCAATAGTGCATTTATACTCTCAAATTCCTACCTGCTTATAACGATATCATAAACTAGCTCCATACAATAATAGTTGATGCGGATATCTGATAGTGACTTTTTAGCGGCGAGTTTTAATATCTCTGTGAATTAGAAAAGCACATGAGTTCAGAAGAAAATTTCAGAAGATTAGGTTTAAGTGTTATAGTACTGGAAGAAAAAATGGAAGAACTCAAGACGTATGCACAGGAGATGGTACGGGATAAATCAAAATTTGATCCAGACATTTTGAAAGAAATTTCAAACCGGCTAGTGTCAGCTACTTACGAATTAAATCAATCATATGAAAGTTACAAACGGGTTAAATCTACTCACTAACATCATTCTACCAAATATGAAAAATCAAAGAGAACCGATTAGGTATTAACTGCGAACCCGGTACTTCCATAATGTCATAGATCCAAACAAATTTGAAAACGGTTATGTGGTTCTCCTATCTAACGGTTCTGATATGTGGGAACCGGATGATAAAACTTAGCTCATGCATTATTTAACAGAATAATATGAGGTGATAGATATGTAAGTAATATGTTGGTCAACCTATCACATGTTAGGTTCAGCTCCTTTCGGGCCATACTAATGCTATAGCTTATGCGGTTCAAGGATTGTATTGTACTAGAACCAATAAATCTTTGTGCTAATAACAAAATTCTGGAAATATCTATCGAAATGGAACGGTTGAATATAAATTTCGATTCCACCGCGATGTAACCAGATGGATTTTAAACTCCATTATATAGGAAGTCAAATCTAAAAGTATAGTGATTTATCTTTCGCATATTCGAATAGGCTCCATTGAGTTTCATGCGAGGCCTTATCAGTAGCCCGATAGTTCCACACCGAATAGATTCTGTTATTGCTATGTTTATTTATCATTTAGTTCTTCTCCACCACTTGGCTTTCTCACATTGAGGTTTATATAACAGCACTTTGTACTATTTACTATTTGGTATTCTAACATATATTATTATAAAACGATACTACACAGTAGAACTTTATAAAAATCGAAGTGAATCCATTGGATTGGATAAAGCCTGAAGTATTTTATTAATCATATCGTATTTACGTTCTACTTAAAGGAATGATACATCAAACCATAATAATTTGACCCACTAACACGTTTCAGGAAATCATAGCGTATTATCAAGAATAGTTAGAATTTCCTTCATACCATAATCAGCGTAAAGACCAGCAGAATCAATTTCGGAGATAAAAGCTAATGGTCCAGGCGTGGACTGAATCTGGCATTACAATTGATATGCATGGATTCATTCATTCCAAAATGGCGTCAGATTAAATCTTATAGATAGACAATAACAACTACGAGAATGGAGTATGTTGATTCTATGAAGCAACAGGAAGTGTAAAGTAAAAACATGCTCCTGCTTCACCTTCATTATTTCTTGCCCACATTTTGCCACCATGAGCCTCCACGATATTTTTGGATATATATAAACCTAGACCTGTTCCGTGCTGTGAATTTGTAGTAAACTTTGAAAATAACTTGGGCATGATCTCAGGGTCTATACCTTTACCCGAGTCCTTTATAGCAACGATGATTTGTTTGTTACCTTCTCGCTCATCGAAAGGAGCCATATCTGTAATTATTTGAACATTGCCAACTTCATGGTCAATGAATTTTATAGCATTGCTCAATAGATTTGAGACGACCTGTGCAATTCTACGTCTGTCGGCCATCACAAAAACGCCTTCTTTTAATTTGTATGTGAAAGCTACCATTCCATTACCGTTCTGAATCTTAGTAAGATGGTTTTGAAAATCGGTAGCTGCACTTTGTAGGATTTCATTCAATTCAATTCTTTCCTTAGTTAGCTTGAGTGATTGACTCTCAATTCTTGTTACATCTAGCAAATCTTCTGTCAGCCCACGTAATCGCTTTGCATTCCTGTTCACAATACCTAATATCTCCGCCTGATCCTTATCGCTAGTTCTAGAAAGTGCAACTTCCGTAAGCCCAAGTATTGGTTGTATAGGTGTTCTCAATTCATGAGCTGCAATATTAATAAATTCCTGTTGCTGTTTATCACGAGTTTTTAACTGTTCGTTTGCGATTTCAAATAGCAAATTAGCCTTTCGTAGCTTCTCAGATAATTCGGTTTGTTCCCAAAGCAATTCAAATATCGATTTAAAAGATTCAACACTCGTCTTGCTGTTAGAATATATGCTGAATCCTATAGCCTGAGAAAATTGCTCTGCCTCGGGATCCTTAAGCTCTGCCCTTAGAAACTTGATACCATCAGCTATAAACATTCCAGCTGATGAATCTGCACCATTGAGGATCTTGATGTTAGGAGCATTACTGGAAATATGCTGAATGATATCTGAATTTTTAGCAGATATGGGGCAAATTATCTTTACAGATGCAGCTAGCTCTGTTGACGCCTTTATAAGACAACTAATTACCCCAAGCCTATCCATCCTCAAAATAGCCATATCATTAGGAAGGAGCAATAATGCTTCTTTCTTTACAGACTTAGAGAGGTTATAAAGGATTTGACTTGCTTTTTCCCTATCGTTTATTACTTCAAGAAATTCGGATTCAATACCTTGCTCGAGTGATTTTATCCTTTCTTTGGCTTCGATTCCACCATTCCAGAGTTCTTCAAAGATTGAGATAAAGTGTTTCATATATGCTGGCTCGTTACTAACTAAAAGATTTTGTATCTCATACCCACCCTCAGTTTTTTGTATTGTTGCGATCATTTCTTTATCTGAGATGGAAAAATCTATGGGTGGCATATTTCTTACGTGTCTTATTTGTATGCCTTTGCTAACAAAATTCTTTACCAATTCTGCACTTTCGGTATCTATAGACGTAACTAATCTAATACCCTTATGTTGTCTATTTACAAATCTAGTTGACATTATTTTTTCATATAAATCGAAGTAGTTATTGTAGACTAGTCGAAGGCCTCCTATCTTTGAACAAACCATATAATCAAGTGACTTTTCTAGTATATCCCTTCCTTTTTTCAGGATTTCATCAACATTATTCAGAACTTTTATTTCCTTCAATACCTTGCCTAGGTATTGCTTCATTTCAAGCTCTGTCAGAGATGGATATATACCAGTTTTTTCTGTGAGAACTTGTTGCTGTTCTTTTGCTATATTTAGGACTCTATTTTCGATCTCCTGTTTCATTTTGGAAGGTCCAAGAACGTCGAGCAACTTAGATGCATCCACTGCAGATCTCTTTATCGATTCTCGCAATGTCTTGTCTTGAGAAACGGAAATTACTGATGAATAGAAGCCAACGGTGAACAAATATGAAGATAACAACACTAGTGAATGTGCTGCCATTCCGTACGTTTGTTGCATGGCAGATGTTGAAAGACATATGCCCACCAAAGTGATACCTATTCCACATAAAATTAAATAATCCTTTACTCTAGATGCAACCATACCTCTCGCAGCTATAAAGAACGGGATCCCAAATAATATATTTCCACCTACAGTACCCGCCCGAAACAAAACTCTAAAAAAATATCGATAGTGCTCATCAACGCCAGCGAGACTTTCCCCAGAAAAGAATCCAGGCATCTTTCCTATCAGATAAAATATTAAAGGTAAAGAGAGGATTATCCAAAACGATAAAGGCATCTTTGCTAATCTATGATGGACACTTCTTAGAAGTACAACAGAAGCCATCCATCTAAAAACAAAACCTACAGGAAGCACTATCGAATTTAAGAGATTGTAGTACATCAGATTTGAATTTGGCAGTAAGTAGAGTGTGGTAGTTTTCGGACCTACTACCTTGTATTCTATTTCCGCATTATACTTGTTGGAATGCTTGTACAAGAAAGATGATTTTGGGACAGCCCCAGGTGCCGATTTTTCATAGACTACTTCGATCATTAATAATTTAGTAGCCGCATCTTCAGCGATCGACATCGCAAGCGTCAATGCCGCTAGGCCATATAGTAAAAGGGTCAAATTCTTTTTGTTGGTACTTGATCTATACCAAGAAAAAAATTTTAATGTCATTATTCCCATAATTATGGTGGCTAGTATGGAACTTACTCCAAAAATAAATGGAGACAAGTATCCGGTAGTACTACTAAAAAGAATGAATAGTAATAAAGCCAAAAAAGAAAATTGACTTATCGTTACGATCCAATGACTAAGGTTAATAAACTGTGACTTGGTCCTAAGCTCCCTGCTCACTTGTTGAGTATACCCCAAAAGAACCCAAGAACCTATACCATATCCTACAATTATTGTCAAAACAAACATAACAAATTCAGTGAAATTAGTGTAAGCAAGTATCTGACGAGTCATGAGCAGGTCAATTATTGCCATAAATATTACTGCGAAACCAATCCCAGTAGCGATCTTTCTATTTGAAATTATCTGGTTTACTTTAACTTTTACCGGGACAAGCTTGAACATGACATTTTTGTTAGCTACATATATTATTTTTCTGCGTTATATACTTTTAATCTTAGTAAAGAATCTAATATAATAAATTATAGCATTATTATTATATATGCCTCAGTGACTCTGGTCCTAAAGAGGTGTATTGTAGGGTACTAATTATCAAGCACACTTACTGAATAAAGTAAGAGTGGTGAGTGATGATTCGAAATATTTTATTATTGTCGGGGGCCTTTAGACAGATACTTGGTACCATATCCACCTAAACTCATTTCATTTCTTTCCTTATTATCAATCATGACATTATTACTAGCTATATGTGTTTCGCTTAAGATTGATTTGAATCTAAACGCACTAATTCATTCTGTTCATGCCGAGCCAGAACAAATTACAGTATCTGCCTTTGTTGACGTAGTTCGTAGTGTCGATCCAAATAGAGTACAAAGTGACACAAACGCAGCTCATGTACAAATTGAATCCGCACTAGGGACTGAATCTAGAAATGTCAATAACTGGATTACGGTCAACCACGATGTATACGGAACCAGAAGTAGCCCTCAAACGGTAATTAATGCAAGTAACGTAGCGAAGTTACAACTTAAATGGAGATTGATTAATGATGCTGAGATACAAGACCCCCCAATAGTTATTGATGGTAAAGGGTACGTACAAGACTATGCTGGTTCTGTGATCGCATTTGATATCCATACGGGAAAAGTAATATGGAAGCTTCATGCTGGCAGTGGACCTACAATGGGATTGACATTTAATAATGGAATAATATTCGCTAGTACTGCGTTTAATGCTGATGTACTGGCAATTAATGCTTCAAGTGGCAATGTGGTCTGGAAGTCACCTGTGCTGGGTGATCCTAAGGCAGGGTATAATATTCCAACTTTTCCAATAGTTTGGAAAGACTATGTGATAGTTGGGTCTGCTGGTCACGATGACAGCGATGGTGGCGTTGTAGCTGTTAGAGGAAATATCACTTCACTTAACCGCACAAATGGCAATGTAATATGGAACCTTCACACTACTGCGGGAGATTGGGTGGGTCATTCTGCACCAGAATTTAATGCTGGTGCTAATGACTGGTCTGGCGGATCCCTTGATCCCGATACAGGGATCATTTACATGCCCATAGGAAGTGCATCGCCAAACTTTAATGCCGAAAGTCGGCAATCGTCAAACCTATATTCAAATCACATGATTGCAGTGAATATAACTAATGGCAAAATAATATGGGCCACTCCCTTTATTGCACACGGAACTGTTCTAAATGTACGAGTTCCAGACACGCATGATTGGGATACCTCGTGGGGAAGCAGTATTAGTAAGGTTATCTATGACAATGGAACTGAGAAGAAATTAGTTGTAGGACATGATAAAATGGGTAATATGATAGCCATGGATGCAACCACAGGCCATCCGGTTTGGTGGAAAACTATTGGGCCACATTACAATACAGATTCCCTGCCTTCGAGAAGTGGCAGTGGGATGATCTGGTTTTATGGAATATCAAACTTTCACGCCGTAGACGATGCTAGCAAATCTATCTATATTTCCGCGACAAATAGGGGGGTGAATTATTTCATAGATGGAATTACCGGTCATAAGAAAACCGCGCCTCATACAATACAAGACGGGCTACGAAATGGTACTATACTTGCAATGGATATACGAAATGGCAAAGTGAAATGGGAATTACCGATCGAATTTCCACCAAGGGTATCTCCACTGGTAACCAACAATATCGTTATTGTGGGATATATAACATTCTCTGAAAAGGACAAGACGAGTCGGTCTGGAATAGTTTTAGCTTTAGATAAGCAAACTGGAAGCAAATTATGGGAATATGATTTACATGCCCCGATTGGACAGGTTGGGCCTTCTATAGCTGGTGGTATGCTATTTGTTCCCACTGGAAGATTTCATGATAATCAAGACACGGGGTATACCGGTGGTGAGGGATCCATAGCGGCGTTTGGATTGCCATAAATTAGTTAGTCACGATCATTTAGCAATATTTCC
Organism: Nitrososphaeraceae archaeon; assembly: GCA_036557905.1. GTDB lineage: Archaea > Thermoproteota > Nitrososphaeria > Nitrososphaerales > Nitrososphaeraceae > JARBAU01. The sequence continues at coordinate 9,734 of DATBGR010000170.1, forward strand.
CAAACCTCAGTCCAGGTTGAGTAGCCTTAGGATTTTGAAAAATTTAACCAGCGGTATGTTATGATACTTTTCTCCAAACTTAAGTCCATGAGCCAGAACTCTACTGTAAATTCTGAGAAGAAATTGAACTGAACAAATTTGAATCGGAAGGTATCTGCAACGCTAAATCAAACAACGACGTAACTAGAAAGCGAAGCTGCTGTCCTACTTGCCATATCGAAATTTCTACAAATATCTAAAAGGAATCCTAGACAATTTCTATTGATAAACTGTTTTTGAGCTCTTGTCGAACTCTAGATTCATGTTTTCATGTCTGTCTAGTAATTCTTCTGGCGATGGAATCCTCCCAAACTGTTTTTCATATTCAGCGATATTTAGCATTAGCCATTGTGAAATCGCCTTGGCATTCAACGGGTCTATTATCAGCCTGCATTCTAATGTACGACTAATAGTTGTCTTTTCTGGTGCTGCTTTTATCGTCGATAAAGCAGACCCGACTTTGCTTTCATCGGAGAATAGCACTAGATCAAAATACATTCCTTTGGCCCCACCAAAAACGCCATTCACATTGATGGTTCTGAAATTCGGGTGCTCCTTTACACTTATTTCGGGTGACTTGGTATCACTCACTGACAAAGACCACTCCTACTCATTGGGTATATTTACTTCTGGCCTGTGTATATTTCTTATTTATTGGTACTATGGTAATGATCATTCCAGATACCAGATGATGGCCTAGTCATGCAAATTGATAATATATACATCTCAAGATTTGGAGCGTATTCTGTTAGCAAGCAAAGGCAGTAAAATCTTGTGAGGAATGAATGGTAGGAGTCTTATTGATAACATTTCTTTTCCGGATCCTGTGAAGTACCTGTGCCGTGGTCTGGGTGAACCAATTGCCTTTACAATAGTATCTGCCACAACAGTTGGATTCATCCCTGAATGGTTACTTCTCAGGAGATATCTATTGTACGCGTCGGCAAATCTTGTTTTATTACAATTTTGAGCATTTAGTATACCCTTAGTTTTAAATTGTATAGTTTCATAAATGCAAGTATCGATAACACCAGGATTAACGGTTATTATTTTGAAACCAGTATCCCAAAGTTCCATTCTTAATGCGTCAAACACTGCTTCGAGTGCATGTTTTGAAGCTGCATACGCCCCAATCAATGGAAGAGAGATGAGACCTGCCATTGAACTCACTATTACGATTCTGCACCCTGATCTGTTTCGTTCTTTCATTAGTTTCAATACTCTTTTCGTAAAATCTACATGTCCAAAGAAATTGGTTTCAAATTGGTCTCTGAGGTTTTCCATAGTTAAATCTTCGATCGCTCCTGGTTCAAGATAGCCCGCATTATTTACAAGTCCATAAATTTCACTATCGTGAGTGTAGGAGATGATTCTATCTAAGATTTGATCGAATGATACTGGTTTGGTTATATCAAATTCCAGGGGTACATAGACCTCTTTATCAATTGATTTAGTCTTTATCGTACGAGATCCTAGTATTTGTCCTAGAGATAGCTTATCATACCTCCTTGCTAGTCCAAAAACTTGATAACCAGACTCAATTAACCTTATAGCGGTCTCTTTGCCAATTCCACTAGAGGCACCGGTAACTATGATTGATTTTGTCAATATAACGATTACTTCAATCCTGATTAATACATTGTGTGGTACTGTGCTCACCACCTAGACTAAGCCAATCTGCTATGGAGGCCAAGCAAGGGAATAATCATGACCACCCGAATCAGAAAACGATCTCCTACTAGAATGCGTATTTTCGAAGTAAACTTCACCCATGCGAGTCAGACCATGAATCAGCTACGACACAAAAATTCCCTAAACGCTCATAAGGATTTTATCTTGCAAGCGCTGCAGATACTCATTGACATACAAGTAGATAGATTTAGAACCATTTACCTGGAGAAGCTAGTTATTGACTTGCCTACATAATTAAGGTATCAAATAATTACAGTATCAAATTAACCTGCTCATAATCTAAGATGCAATTTATATTCTTGCCAGAGATAAACGCTATGTCTTAAAAAGATTGAGATTGAGTACTATATAGATTAGAAGACGTCAGTTCCAGAATTCAAGAGGATTACTCTAGAATCATTTTTCATAATTTGTTATATCCTACAAAAGAATATCGTTCGAAATATCTACGACGCCGAAAAGATTACTCTAGAATCATTTTTCATAATTTGTTATATCGTACAAAAGAATATCGTTCGAAATATCTACGACGCCGAAAAGAAAGCAGTATTACAGACTGTTTGCAAGATAGCTGCACCTATAGCTCGTTGCTAATAACTACGTAATAACATGATACTGTCGATTTTCTTGGGGCTTATATACCATGAAACATATTCATTTAGAAAAAATTAAAGGTGATCTTAAATAACCCTGTCCTCCTTATAATATCGAGAAAGTGAATTTATTCAAGTCGTGGAAAAGAAGATCTCATCAAAAATTTGAGCTTGATCAAAATTTCGTTAGCAATAAGACTAACAATTTGTTCTATGATATTATTGGTTACAGCGATATAAAAGAATTATTCGATATGTCAATCAACGCACAAAAACCAGTTCATATTCTTTTGTGCGGACCCCCAGCGTCAGCCAAATCTATATTTATGACCTGCCTTACTAAACTTGAAAGATCATACTATGCTGTAGGAAGTAGTTCGACTAAATCTGGGATATTTGACTATTTGTTTGAAAATAGGCCTCGTTTTTTTATTATTGATGAAATCGAAAAAATGAACAAGAAAGATCAAGTTAGTTTACTCAATTTGATGGAATCAGGTATCCTGTCGGAGCTGAAACATAATCATGCTAGATCTACCCAACTAAAAACTTGGGTGTTCGCCAGTGCGAACAGCATGGAAAAGTTGTTGTATCCGTTAGTGACAAGATTCACCGTCATTAATGTAAAACCTTACACAGAAGATGAGTTTGTTGATATCACAATTCAGCTTTTGGAAAAAGAGGGAATAGATAGAGACGTCGCTGTGATCATTGCGGATGCTGTATTCAACAGGCTTAAGACCAGTAATATCCGCGATTGCATTAGAATTGCCAGATTAGTTGGTGGAAATGATGTATCCAAGACGCAGAGGGTTATCAACATATTTGAAAGGTACAACCAGGTCTAAATTTTTCTCCAATTGTGAAAAATCTGACAAAGGGAATAGAGAGCTGGTTCCTTCGCAGCATTTAGCGTCATATTTAATGAACACAATGTTTATGTCGCCTAAAGATCGACACAGGGATAGAATGTAATCTTGTAGAGGACATGACTTTAAATAAACTCACTCGAACGTCTTGAGAATCACTATGCAAGTTTAAGAAGATTACTAGTTTAGTTGATTTGCTTTTTAACTACATATAACAACTATGCTGACAACTGGATCTCTTTCTTTTACGCCTTGACAAATCTCCTGTTTTCTAGTGATACTTAATAAAGACGACGATTATCTAATTATTGAGATTGGCGACCGATCTGGGACCTACTGATGATACAAATCTAGGAATATCTTCCAGAAATCGACATATATCTAAAGAAAATCCTAAGCAAGAAGAGGCGATATTTATGTTATGTGATTCATGTTATTGGTCTGCAACCTTCTTTGGTAATTTGGTACTTCCAGAAAGAGGCAAGTGCCCAAATTGCCAAAACACCGAGCTTTCTAGTTTTCCAATATTGCCGAATGAATCATTTGTCATTAATCACGGAGGAAAACGTGGGATAGAATTGAAATTCACACCCCGAAAAAAGAGATCTCAGTATTCAAACTAGGTTATTTTTAATATTTTAGGGTTTGATGAGAGGGATATTGTATTACCTATACTCGAATAATCTACTTTGATATTATCACCAGACTCTGTTAATAGTCGTATTTTAAGGTTAGACTATTCAATCGCAGTCGTAGCCAATGCCTTTGATCTGCGATGCTTGTATTATGGAACTAAGCGAACCCATAAATTGCAGTCAAACATCGATGAGAACTATAAAAGAAATAGTAATCCTCCTAACGAAAAGATGCTGCTAATGACGAAGTTTAGTTATCAATTGAGTACAAGTTTATCTCTCAATTCTTTGGTCCTATTTCTTACAGTTACTTCCGTAACACCGGCCGCAGCTGCAATATTTGACTGAGTAACTATTTCTCCATTTTTAATACCGGATAAATAGAGCACAGACGCAGCCAATCCCATAGGATCCTTACCAGCAGATATTTCTTCTCTTGTAACATTACTCATTAGGAGACTTGCATGACGTTTAGTCTTCTCGCTCAGTCTGACCTTATTTGCAACTTTTGCTATACATTTCATCGGATCCGGTTGTGGTATTCTAAGGTCCAATTTAGTACATAATATTCTAAAATCCTTTGATAATTCCTTGCGCTTTACACTGCATACCACTGCAATATCATTCAATGTCCTTTGAACTCCCATTTCCCTGCATGAGATATATATTGCAGCTGCTAATACTCCAGAGATGGTTCTGCCACGAGTAATCTTCTTCGATTGGGCTTTTCTATAGA